>JANTGX010000170.1 GCA_024762755.1 Gammaproteobacteria bacterium | reverse complement strand
CGCGGCGGCAGAGCCTCGGCGCGCGCCGGCCACGCGGCGCGACCCCGCCCCGGCACGTCCCGCGACACGACCCGCGCCGGCGGCCGAGAGCGATGGTGATTGGGAAGAGTTCTGATCGAGTCGGGCACGCTCCCGCCTTCGTCGGCATGACAGGCACTTAAGGAGACCCCGATCAAGTCGTCATCCCGGCACCTGCCGGGATGACGCTAAGGGACCGACAGCGACCCCTCAATGGATGTCCGTGATACGGATTCACGCTCACGCTCGACACCACTCAGTCAAAAAAGGAAAACGGCATGGCCAATACGGGCCTGGCACACAAGGCAGACGCCCCGCGCAGCGACCGCGAGTTCGTCTTCACCGACAAGGATTTCGAGTTCATCCGGCAACTGGTGGCGGAGAAGACCGGCATCGTACTCAACGACGCCAAACGCAATCTGGTCTATAGCCGGCTCAGTCGCCGTCTGCGTCAATTGGGGCTGGAACAGTTTGCCGACTACTGTGGCCTGCTGAAGGCGGGGGACGAGGGTGAGCTGGTCCATTTCATCAATGCCATCACCACCAATCTGACCTCCTTCTTCCGCGAGAATCACCATTTCGAGTATCTGCGCGACACCCTGCTGCCATCGCTGTTACAGAACAAGGCAGATCGTCGCATCCGCGGTTGGTCGGCCGGCTGCTCCACCGGCGAGGAGCCCTATTCCCTGGCCATGGTGTTACGCGAAGGCCTGCCGGAGAGCGGCTGGGACGCACGCATCCTGGCCACCGATCTGGATTCCGACGTGGTGGCCAAGGCGCAGCGGGGTGTGTATGCCGAGGAGCGGGTGAATGGTATCTCCAAGGATCGTCTGCGACGTTGGTTCCTGCGCGGCAAGGGCGGCAACGCCGGCCTGGTGCAGGTACGCCAGCCGCTGCGCGATCTGCTCAGCTTCCAGCAATTGAACCTGATGCACGACTGGCCCCTGCGCGGACCGCTGGACTTCATCTTCTGCCGCAACGTGGTGATCTATTTCGACAAGCCCACGCAGAAGGTCTTGTTCGATCGCTATGCCGAGCTGCTACCGGTGGGTGGGCATCTGTTCGTCGGTCATTCCGAAAGTCTGTTCAAGGTCACCGACCGGTTCGAACTGATCGGCAAGACCGTCTACCGCAAAGTCTACTGAGGGAACGAACATGGCCTTGGTACAGCATCGGGCGCCCCAGGAGATGTCACCGGCACTGGCCGGCTTCGAGGACATCAAGCGCTACTGGGACAAGACCAACGACAAATATGCGGCCAAGATCCTGCCCGGCGAGGTCTATGTCACCACCAGCGACGAAGTGATCACCACGGTACTCGGCTCCTGTGTCTCGGCCTGCGTGCGCGACCCGGTGTTCAAGGTGGGTGGCATGAATCACTTCATGCTGCCGTTGTCCTCCACGGACAGCAGCTGGTCCTCCGACGGTGGCCTCTCCACCCGCTACGGCAACTTCGCCATGGAACGCCTGATCAACGAGATCCTCAAGCACGGCGGCTCGCGCAAGAACCTGGAGGTGAAGGTCTTCGGCGGTGGCATGGTGCTGGCCAACGCCACCAGCATCAACGTGGGCGAGCGCAATATCCAGTTCGTCGAGGAATACCTGCGTTTGGAAGGGCTTAAGCTGCTGGCCAGGGACGTGGGCGACATCTACCCACGCAAGGTGCTGTTCTTCCCCCACAGCGGCCGGGTGCGGGTCAAGAAGCTGCGCAACATGCACAACCGGACGGTGGTCGAGCGCGAGACCGCCTACATGCAACAGATCGATCAGACGCCGTCCGCCGGCGAGATCGACCTGTTCTGAGAGGCCTCGAGACCCATGCCCAAGACCATCAAGGTACTCATCGTCGACGACTCGGCCCTGGTTCGCCAGATGCTCAGCGAGATGCTCGGCAGCGCGCCGGATATCGAGGTGGTGGGGACGGCCCAGGACCCCTACGTGGCGCGCGAGCGCATCAAGTCCCTCAATCCAGACGTGCTGACCCTCGACGTGGAGATGCCGCGCATGGACGGCGTGACCTTTCTGCGCAATCTCATGCGCCTGCGGCCCATGCCGGTGGTGATGGTCTCCACCCTGACCGAGAAGGGGGCCGACATCACCCTGCAGGCCCTGGAGCTGGGCGCGGTGGACTTCGTCAGCAAGCCCAAGACCGATCTCTCCCACACCCTGGAAGACTATGCCGAGGAGATCATCGCCAAGGTACGCAACGCCGCCGTGGCGCGCGTGCAGCCCCTGACGACGGTGGCGCCGCGCCGGGACGCCGACGCCGTGCTCGGGCGCAAGGCGGGCAGCGGCCACTTTCGCACCACCGAACGCATCCTCGCCATCGGCGCCTCAACCGGCGGCACCGAGGCCATCAAGGCCGTGCTGCAGCAGTTGCCGGCCGACACCCCCGGCACGGTGATCACCCAACACATCCCCGAGGCCTTCAGCGCGCCGTTTGCGCGACGGATGAACGACAACTCGGCCATGACCGTGTGCGAGGCCGAGGACGGCCAGCAGATCATCACCGGCCATGTCTATATCGCACCGGGCAATCGCCACCTGATGGTGGAGCGCGACGGCGCCCGCTACGTCTGTCGCCTGCATGACGGGCCGCCGGTGAACCGGCACAAGCCCTCGGTGGACGTGCTGTTTCGCTCCGTGGCGCAGAACGTAGGCAGCAACGCCGTCGCCGTGTTGCTCACCGGCATGGGCGACGATGGCGCCCGTGGTCTGCTGGAGATCCAACAGACCGGCGCGCCGACCATCGCCCAAGACGAGAACAGCAGCGTGGTGTGGGGAATGCCCGGTGCTGCAGTGAACCTCGGCGCCGCCGACGAAGTGCTACCTTTGAACAAGATAGCGCAGCGACTCGCTGCGTTATCTTAGGCCGGGCATTCACCAGACAAGACGCTTGCGCGCGACGCGGGCTCGACGCTAAGGAGATGGACATGGGACTCAGGACGCAACTCTCAGACGACGGCAGGGAACTGACCCTCAGCATCGAAGGCCGCTTCGATTTCACCCTGCACATGGAATTCCGCGAGGCCTACCGCGGCCAGTCGCCGGACATGCGCTATGTCATCGACCTCAGCCGCACCACGTTCATGGACAGCTCGGCCATGGGCATGCTGTTGTTGTTGCGTGAGTACGCGGGTGAAAAGCAGGCAGACATCCACCTGCGCGATTGCAGTGAGGCCGTGAAGAAGGTGCTCGCCGTATCGCACCTCGACAGCCTGTTCGAAGTGGGCTGAGGCGTCCCGCCGGAACGGACGTGCGGGGGCTGTCGATGCACATCCCAAGACAGTCGGTGTGTGACCCCGCCTCCGAGTATGGTCTCAATGCATCCCGGAGCGCCTAGCTGGCCCCCCTCTTATTCTTGGCGCGCTTAGGCGAGAGCCGTGGGGGCGCGCAATTTTCCTGCGCACCCCTCACATCCCAAATGCCAGTGCGACGCCCGCGGCGATCTCACTCTCCCCCGTTCCTCATCTCCTCCGGCAGCACCATACGTCCCGTCAGGCTGCGCAGGAAGGCTTCGATGGCCTGGACGTCTTTCTCGGGCAAGGTCAGCCGTAGCTGGGTCTTGGCCATGACGCGGATGGCTTCGTCCAGGGTGGCTACGCTGCCGTTGTGGAAGTAGGGCGCGGTCTCGGCGATGTTGCGCAGCGGGGGAACCCGCCACATATAGCGTTCCCAGGGGTTGCCCGTGTAGGCGAAGCGGCCCAGGTCATCGGCGATGCCATAGCGGCGGTCGTAGGCGCTGCCCAGGTGGTTGGGGAAGAGTTCGTAGAAGCCGTCGCCGAGGCCCATGGCGGGGCCGGGGGCGGGGCCGGCCATGTTGACGCCGAAGTGACAGGAGAGGCAGCCAGTGTCCTCGAAGAGTTGCATGCCGCGCCGGGCCTCGCTGGTGAGGGCGCTGCGCTCGCCGCCGAGGTAGCGGTCGAAGGGGCTGTCCGGGGTCAGCAGGGTGCGCAGGAAGTCGGCCAGGGCGCGGGCGAGATTGTCGCCGGTGACCGGGTCTTCGCCGGGAAAGGCGCGGGCGAAGGCGCGCCGGTAGCCGGGTTCGGCCAGCAGCCAGTCGATGGTGGCACCGAGGTTGGGGGCGCGGGAGATGGTGGGGTCGCGCAGGTGGTCGAGCAGTTGACCCTCCAGGCTAGGGGCGCGGCCGTCCCAGTAGAGCACGGTCTGAAAGCCGATGTTCCATAACGTGGGGGTGTTGCGTGCGGTGCGGTGGCCGTGCTGGCCGCGCGAGAGGGCCTGACCGTCGTCACCCCCGCTGGCCAGGTCGTGACAGCTGTTGCAGCTCAGTGGGCTGCCTTCGCCGAGCAGGTGGCGATCGAAGAACAAACGCTGCCCCAGCGCCGCCTTGGCCGGGTTGGGCGGATTGTCGGCCGGCAGGGGGGGCTGCCCGGGCAGCGGCTGATAGTGTTCGAAGGCCCCCGCGGCGGGCATCAGACAGAACAGTAGACAGAGGGCGAGGATCGCTTGACGGAGATGGTACATGGGGGTCTCCAGAGGGGATTGATGACGGGGCGGGCGCATTTTAACCCGGATATCCCCTGAAGGCCGACGCCGCTTGCCCGATCATCCTCTCGGCATGGCGGTAGTCATGGTTCGAGGGCATTGCGACACACTGCTCGGCGGCAGACATCCCGATCCGCGAATCTTTTCTGCGATTCCTTCCGCAATACCCAGCAATGCCCAGCCCGACGCTCGACAGGGGGTGTCAGCCGCTTGACGGAGTCCTCCCTGGCGTCGCTGCTGGGCCGTCAAATCCCCGTCGGTCGTGTGTCCGCACATTCCAAGTCTTCGAAAAACAAGAAGAAATAATTCCTCCTCGGTGTGGCATAGCAATTGCTAATGCACTGGTGAGACGCGGCCCTGCCGCCGCCACAGCCGATGAACCGACGAGGAATCCCAACCATGGCAGATGACGACAAGGACCAGGAGAAGCCCAAGGGCTCGCTGGTGACCAAGATCCTTCTTTTCGGTGTGCTGCCGTTGATGACCGCCATCGTGCTGGTGGTGGGCGGTCTGTTCATCGCCGGCGTGCTGCCCGGTGGTGGCGGAGCCAATGCCGAACACGTGGCGGCCGACGAGGGCCACGACAGCGGCGATGGCGAGGATGGCGGCCATGGCGGCAAGCACAAGAACAGCCCGGCTATCTATATACCGTTGGAGCCGGCCTTCGTGGTCAACTTCGCCAGCCAGGGTCGTGCCCGCTTCCTGCAGGTGACGGTGGAGGTGATGACCCGTGACCCGCTGATGGAGGAGGAGATCAAGCGTCACCTGCCGGTGATTCGCAACAATCTCATGCTGCTGTTCAGCAGCCAGACCTACGACGGCGTCAGTACCCTGGAGGGCAAAGAGGCCCTGCGCGAGGAGGCCCTCGCCGTGATCCAGCAGA
>JANTGX010000169.1 GCA_024762755.1 Gammaproteobacteria bacterium | reverse complement strand
AGATCCAGCCCCCGGTGCAGGTCGAAGTACATGTCGGTGAGGTCATCGGCCAGACGCTCGCACAGGCGCGAGCGCAGGGGATTCTCGCCCAGCGACCGACCGAGCAGTGGGTCGGCCTGGAATCGATGGTTCAACTGGATATAGAGTTCGAAACGGGGCTCGTCGTCGGGCAGGCTGTAGTCTCCGCAGGGGGCGCGCGACTCGCCGAGGGCGATCACTGCCATGTGTAGCCGCGGCAGCAGTTCCATCATCTGCAGCCACCAAGTCTGTGCTTCGCCGCCGGGGCCGAGGGTATCCACCAGCCGACAAAAGGCCCCTGCCATTTCCGCCATGTCATCGCAGCGGGACGCCATGCGATCCATATCCACCTCCTGCATACCCATGCAACGCCAATGAGTGTAGACGACACAACCCCCACCTGCAGGGCACGAGCCCCCACCCCGCTTGATATTCACCGACGCCAACACCACTTATAGAGAATCCGACCGAGCCAGTGGAGCCTGCCATGCAAGAATCCCCCGAGATCCCCATCGTCCTTTCCTTTGGTGGCACCGACCCCACCGGGGGCGCCGGTCTGCAGGCCGACATCGAGACCCTCGCCAGCATCGGTGTGCACTGCACGCCGGTGACCACTGCCGTCACCGTGCAGGACACGCAGGCCTTCAAGGGCTTCGAGCTGGTGAGCATGGAGACGGTGATCGAACAGGCCCGCGCGGTGCTCGAGGACATGCCCGTTGCCGCCTTCAAGATCGGCATGCTGGGCAGCGTGCAGAATGTCGAGGCCGTGCACGGCATCCTCATCGACTATCCCAAGCTGCCCGTGGCGCTCGATCCGCTGGTGAGCGCCGGGGTCGGCGGCGCCCTGGGTGACGACGAGATGCTCGACGCCATGGCCACCCTCCTCTTTCCGCTCACCACCGTGCTCACCCCCAACAGCCAGGAGGCCCTGCGCTTCACCCCGGAGGCGGACAGCCTCGAGGCCAGCGGCCTCGAGTTGCTGGAGGCCGGCTGCGACTACGTGCTCATCACCGGCACCCACGAGCCCACGCCACATGTGGTCAACACCCTGTTCAGTAATCACAAGGTGATCGAGACCTACACCTGGGAGCGGCTGCCCAATATGTACCACGGCTCCGGTTGCACCCTCGCCGCCGCCCTCGCCGGCATGCTCGCGCAGGGACTCGATCCGGTGGCGGCCAGCCTCGAGGCGCAGGAGTACACCTTCGAGTCGCTGAAGCATGGTTACCGTCTGGGCATGGGGCAGTTGCATCCCAACCGCTTCTACTGGGCCCGCGGTGAAGAGGACTGAGCCCCGGCTGCACGGCCTGTACGCCATCACCGACGCCCGGCAGAGCGAGCCGCAGACCGTCATCCGGACCGCACAGCAGGCCCTGCGCGGTGGCGCCCGCCTGTTGCAGTACCGGGACAAATCCGACGACCCTGGGCGACGCCGGCAGACCGCGCAGGCACTACGCAAAGCGACCCGGACGTACGGCGCCCTGCTGATCGTCAATGACGACCTGGCACTGGCCGAGGCCTGCGACGCCGACGGCGTACACCTGGGCCGCGACGACGGCGACGTGAGCGCCGCCCGCGCCCGCCTCGGCCCACGGGCCATCATCGGCGCCTCCTGTTACGACCGCCTCGAGCTCGCCCACACCGCCATCGCCGCCGGCGCCGACTACGTGGCCTTTGGCCGCTTCTTCCCCTCGCGCACCAAGCCCGAGGCGGTGCCCGCCGATCTCGAGCTGCTGCATCGCGCCAAACGTGAACTAGACGCCCCAGTGGTGGCCATCGGCGGCATCCATGCCGGCAACGCCGCCCCCCTCGTCGCCGCCGGTGCCGACATGCTGGCGGTGGTCGATGGCCTCTTCGCCCAGCCCGACGTCGAGGCCGCGGCGCGACGACTCAGCGCCCTGTATGCCGGACAGGACGACTGAGACATGTGCCGCCTGCTGGTCTACAAGGGCCCCAAGATCCTCATGTCCGAGCTCGTCGTCCGTCCGGAACGCTCCTTGATACGCCAGAGCTACCAGGCCCGCGAGCGCCGCGAGCCCCTCAACGGTGACGGCTTCGGAGTCGGCTGGTACGACCCCGAGTTCGACCCCATCCCCGGTGTGCTCACCAGTACCACCCCGGCGTGGAGCAACCGAAACCTGCAGCGCCTCTCCGAAAAAGTGCGCTCACCGTTGTTCTTCGCCCACGTGCGTGCCGCCAGCCATGGCGCTTTGGTGAGCGAGGTCAATTGCCACCCCTTCCAATATCGCGAGCTGCTGTGGATGCACAATGGCCACGTGGCCGGTTTCCCTCAGATCCGGCGCCGCCTGCGCGAATCCCTCAGTGACGAGGCCTATGATCTGATCCAGGGCACCACCGACAGCGAACACGCCTTTGCCCTGTTCGTCGACCGACTACGCTCGCGCTGGGACGACTACACCCCGCAGACGTTGCGCCGCGCCCTGGTGGAAACCATCGCCGAGCTGGTGCGCCTGACCGGCGAGGCCGGCATCGAGCGTCCCTCCTACTACAACTTTGCCGTCTGCGATGGCCACAGCGTGGTGGCCAGCCGCTACACCGACCGCCCCGGGGTCACCCCGGCCAGCCTCTACGTGAGCCGCGGCGAGGCCTTTGCCCTGCACGAGGGCACCTATCGAATGCTGCCCGCGGCGGGCGCCCCACGTGCCCTGATCATCGCCTCCGAGCCGCTCACCGAGCACCGAGAAGACTGGCAGGCCGTCCCCCCCGGCCACACCCTGACCATCACCCCGGAGCTGCACGAAAGACTACAACCCATCGAGATTCATGGCACACGCCCGGCACAGCCGGCATAATCGCCGCGGCAATCGGACCACCCTCAATACGGAGCAAATCACCCATGGCCGGCTCGTCCAAGAAAGTCATCTACGCGGCCCTCGCCGGCAACACCCTCATCGCCATCACCAAGTTCGTCGCCGCCGCCATCACCGGCAGTTCGGCCATGCTCTCCGAGGGCATCCACTCGCTGGTGGATACGGGCAACCAGGGGCTGCTGCTCTATGGAATGCGCCAGGCGAAGAAGCCGGCCGACAAGCGCTTTCCCTTCGGCCACGGCAAGGAGATCTATTTCTGGAGCTTCGTCGTCGCCATCCTCATCTTCGCCGTCGGTGCCGGTGTCTCCCTCTACGAAGGCATACACCACATCCTGCACCCCGAGCCCATGCGCAACCCCATGATCAACTACATCGTGTTAGGGCTGGCCATGTTGTTCGAGGGCGCGGCGTGGTTGTTTGCACTGAAAGAATTTACCAAGACCAAGGGCAAGTGGGGCTATGTGGAGGCCGTGCAGCGGGGCAAGGATCCGACGATGTTCATGGTCCTGTTCGAGGACTCCGCCGCCATGCTCGGCCTGGCGGTGGCCTTCCTCGGCGTGCTGCTGTCGCAGACCACCGGGCTGGCCTGGTTCGACGGCTTGGCCTCGGTGATCATCGGCCTGATCCTCGGCGGCACCGCCACCTGGCTGGCCTACGAGACCAAGGGCCTGCTCATCGGTGAGAGCGCCAACGAACAGGTGGTCGAGGGCATCCGCCGCATCCTCGCCGACTACCCGGCGGTGGAGCACATCAACGAGGTGCTGACCATGCACATGGGGCCGGACTTCATCCTCGCTAATCTCAGCATCGACTTCCGCGACGACCTGCCCGCGGGTGAACTGGAAAAGCTCATCGCCGAGCTGGACACACGCATCAAGCAGGCCTTCCCCGAGGTCAAGCGGGTGTTCGTCGAGGCCGAGGCCCGCCGGCGACCGACCGCCACGCCCCCGGCCTGACCGCGGCCCTTGCGCCGTCCGGCCCGGCGGCGTATTTTTCCGCGCTTTGCCCGGAAGCCCTGCGCCATGTCCCCCAGACCCGACACCCTCGCCCGCGGCCTGCTGTATGCCCTCTGCCTGCTCGGCGGCAGCGGCAACGCCCTCGCCATCGTCAATGTAGAGCAGCTACGCATCGGCACGCCACAACCCGGCCTCAGCGGCTGGCTCGACCTCAGCCTCGATGGCAGTCACGGCAACACGCGCAAGAGCGAGACCGGCCTCGATGCCCGCCTGCAGTGGCAGCGGGGGCAGACCACCGATCTGCTCATTGCCGCCTACGACTATGGCGAGAGCGACGGCCTGCGCAACACCAACCGGCGTTTCCTGCATGCCCGTCATACACAGGGCTTTGCCCCCGCCCGCGCCTGGGAGGCCTTTGCCCAGGCGCAGACGGACGAATTCGCCCGCCTCTCCTTTCGTGGTCTGCTCGGCGCTGGCCTGCGCCTCACCCTGAGCGAGAAAGCGGAGCAAAGCGCGGCCTACCTGGGGATCGGCGCCTTCTTTGCCAGGGAACGCCTGGCCGCGGAGAGTGGCACCACGGACGCCGGCGACAGCACCTTTTGGCAGGCCAACCTCTACCTGACCCTGCAGCGGCGACTGAACGATCAGCTCAGCCTGGCCAGCACCACCTATTATCAGCCGCGGCTGGACGACGGCGCCGACTTCCGCGCCCTGGAGCAGGCCAGCCTGCGGGTGAAGATGACCGCTCGGCTGTCGTTCAGACTCTCTCTCGACGTGGCCTACGACAGCCGCCCCCCGCAGAGGGTCGAGCGTACCGATACGCGCTACAGCACCGGCCTGCGTCTCACCTTCTGAGGGGCGCCATTGACGGCACAGGGCCTCAGGGATTGCCGCGAAAGCCCTCGAACAGCATCACCGACTCCTCGTGGGCGATGGCCTCGAAGCGCTCGCGCAGGCGGACGAATTCGTCGAACAGATTGGGATCGAACTGCCGGCCGCGGTTCATGGCCATGATCTCGAGCGCCGCGTCGGCTGACATGCCGGCCTTGTACACCCGCTCGTGCACCAGGGCGTCGAACACATCGGCCAGGGCGACGATGCGCGAGGCCATGGGGATGGCCTCGCCCTCGAGCCCGTAGGGATAGCCGCTGCCGTCCCACTTCTCGTGATGACTGAGGGCGATGTCCTTGGCCATCTGCAGCATGGGACTCTTGGAGCCGGCGAGGATGCGACCGCCGATCACCGGGTGGGTCCGCATGATGGCGAACTCCTCGGCGGTGAGCGGACCCGGCTTGCGCAGTACGGCGTCGGGGATGCCGATCTTGCCGATGTCGTGCATGGTGGCGGCGATGCGGATGTCGTCCACGCTGGCCTGCTCCCAGCCGATGGCGCCGGCCAACACCTCGCTGTAGAGACCGATGCGGCGGATGTGGGCGCCGGTCTCGCCGTCGTCGCGCGATTCCGCCGCCCACACCAGGCGCAGGGCGGTCTCCTCTTCCCGGGCGCGGATCTCGGCGGTGCGCCGGCGCACCTGCTGCTCCAGATAGCGTCGCAGCAGGGCATTCTCGCGGCCCATCTGCAAGAAGCCGCGATGTTCCTCGTAGCGCTCACCGAGCAGTTCGATCA
>JANTGX010000168.1 GCA_024762755.1 Gammaproteobacteria bacterium | reverse complement strand
TGCGCCCGTGGTCGAGGTGGAGCCGGCACCCGTGGCGGCGGCACTCGCCACGGCCCGTTTCAGCGGACGCCCGCTGCGCCGTGCCTGCCATTCGGCACGCTGGCGCTCGATCTCGGCGTCGGCCTCGCTCGGCGAGATGGCGGTAATGCTTGCCGGGTCCTTGATGCGCAGCACATAGCCGGCCTTGAGCTGGTTGACGTTACCGTTGTAGAAGGCCTGCGGGTTGTCGCGAAGCAGGGCCAACATCATCTGATTGACGGTGATGGAATCGTCCGGACGCAAGCGGTTGGCGATCTCCCAGAGGGTGTCATTGGGGCGTACCGGGCCATAACTGAGACCACCCTCCCGCGAGACGACGGGTCGCAGGGTGGCGCGCTCGGCCACGGGTGCCTGGCGCGTGGTGCTGGAAGTGGCAGGGGTCGCCTGGACCGTCGCCGGTTGTACCGGCGCAGGTTTCTCCTCGCTGAGTAGCGGAGGGTCGACGAGCACGGTGAATTCACGCAGGAGTCGACCACGGGGCCAGCGGGCCTCGACGACGAAGTCGAGAAAGGGCTCTGTCACCGGTTCACGCGTGGTCAGGTGGATATAGGGCGTACCGTCGGGCTTCTTCTCGACGTTGAACTTGATCTTGGTGAGAAAGTAGCTGCGCTCCGCGCCTACCCTCGCGAAATCCTCTGCCGAGGCAAGCCCCACTTTCAGCCCCTCCGCATCGCCAGGCTCTACCGAGATCAGCTCGATTTCGGCATCCAGCGGCTGATTGAGGGCCGATTTCATGACGATATCGCCCAGTCCCAGAGCCTGTGCCATCACTGGAATCAGTAACGCTACGATGGCCAGAATCGGTGCCAGTCTGTTACCCATACTCACTCCCATTTGAAGTTATCTTGCCCGACTGATCGTCGTCCTTGTCCGGCAATACCGGATACAGCATCGGCACCATAGAGGAATAATTTAGTAAAAAATGCGGGCGATTTGTCAGGGGGGAACTATAGCTTACAAGTAATCTTTAACCAAGATTTCAGCGATTTGCACGGCATTGAGGGCCGCCCCCTTGCGCACGTTGTCACTGACCAACCACAGATCGATACCGTTGGCCTGGCCCATGGCCTGACGCACGCGCCCGACGAAGACGGCATCCTCACCGGCCGCATCCGCCACCGCCGAGGGCGCCTCGTCGGCCTGCAGCCCCTCGACCAGGCGGACACCGGGGGCGGCCGCGAGGATCTCGCGGGCCTGTGCCGCACTCAGTGGCTGTCTCGTCTCCACATGGAGCACCGCGGAGTGACCAAAGAAGACCGGTACGCGGACGGCGGTCGGATTGATGACTATAGCCGAATCGTCCAACACCTTTTGTGACTCCCATACCATTTCCATCTCGGCGCGGGTAAAGCCGTTTTCCAGCAGATCACCGATCTGCGGCACCAGATTGAAGGCCGTCTGCGACTGCCCGGGCGCCAACTCCACACCGCGCATATTGAGCAGGGCCGCCGTCTCGCTGGCCAGATCCCTCACCCCTGCGCGGCCGGCCCCGGAGGCGGCCTGGCAACTGGTGACGTCGACCCGGCTCACGCCCACCGCATCGCACAACGGCTTGAGCACCATGGCCAGGGGGATGGTCGCCCCGCCTGGGCTGGCAATGAGCCGCCGCTCGCTGAAGCGCCCCAGGTCGGCGACGTTGACCTCGGGGATCACCATGGGAACGTCTTCATCGGCGCGGAAGGCGCTGCTGGTGTCGATCACCAGGGCGCCGGCCTCGGCGGCCAGCGGGGCATATCGGCCGGCCGTTTCGGCGTCGCAGACGAAAAATGCCAGGGCCACAGCGGAGAAATCGAAACTGGCCACGTCGTCCACGGCCAGGTAACTGCCCTGGAAAAGGACCTTGTTCCCCAGCGATCGCTCACTGGCCAGGGGATACAGCCGGTGCAAGGGAAAATTGCGCGACTCCAGCAGCGGGATGAGCGCCTCGCCCACCACCCCGGTGGCGCCCACCACGGCCACGTCGAATTTCTCGGTCTCTATCGTCATCAGGCCTCCAGTAGCAGGCGCAGCATACGTCGTAGCGGTTCGGCGGCACCCCACAACAATTGATCGCCGACGGTAAACGCGGCCAGATAGTCGTCGCCCAGGGTAAGCTTGCGCAGACGCCCCACGGGCACCGTGAGGGTGCCGGTGACCGCGGCGGGCGTGAGTTCGTGCACGGTGGCCTCGCGCTCGTTGGGTACCAGCTTCACCCAATCGTTGGCCTCGGCCAACATCTGTTCGATCTCGTCCAGGGGCGCCTTGCGGGTCAGTTTGATGGTCAGGGCTTGGCTGTGACAGCGCATGGCGCCGATGCGCACACAGATGCCGTCGATGGGAATGGGATTCTGCGCGAGACCGAGGATCTTGTTGGTCTCCACCTGGGCCTTCCACTCCTCGCGGGTCTGGCCGGAATCCATGGGCGAGTCCAGCCAAGGGATCAGCGAACCGGCCAGGGGCACGCCCCACTGCTCCTTGGGATAACGGTCCGAGCGCAGGAAGTCCGCCAGCTTGCGGTCGATCTCGAGGATGGCGCTGGCCGGGTCGTCGAGCAGCTCCTTTACCTCGGCGTGGATGGCGCCCATCTGCCGGATCAACTCACGCATGTTCTGCGCCCCGGCGCCGCTCGCTGCCTGGTAGGTCATGGGCGCGACCCATTCCACCAGCCCCTCGCGGAACAGGCCACCCATGGCCATCAGCATCAGGCTCACGGTGCAGTTGCCGCCGACGAAGGTCTTCACGCCCTTGGCCAGGCCGTCCTTGATCACCTGGAGATTGACCGGATCGAGGACGATGATGCTGTCGTCGGCCATGCGCAGGGTGGAGGCGGCATCGATCCAGTAACCGCCCCAACCGGCGGCGCGCAACTGGGGATAGATCTCCTCCGTGTAGCCGCCCCCCTGACAAGTGACGATGACCTCCATGGCCTGCAGCGCGGCCAGGTCCTTGGCGTCGCGCAGGGGCGGCACATCCTTGCCCACATCGGGGCCGGGCCGGCCGGTCTGCGAGGTGGAGAAGAACACCGGCTCGATGGCGTCGAAATCGTTTTCCTCGCGCATCCGCTGCATGAGCACGGAGCCCACCATGCCGCGCCAGCCTACAAAACCTACCTGTTTCATTTTCATCACCTGTCTGTTCGATTTCTGTATTCAACACAGAGGGCACGGAGCCACGGAGACACAGAGTTTGTTCTTTCGAGGAAGTCCTGAATCAGTTCGTCATCCCGGCGCATGCCGGGATCCAGGTCATTGCATCCACTGGATTCCGGCATACGCCGGAATGACGGCCTTTGATTAAACAGAAATTCCAATCATGATTTTCTCCGTGTCTCTGCGGCTCCGTGTCCTCCGCGTTCCTATCCCTGAACTACAACACCGCCACCACGGCATCGCCCATTTCCGAAGTCGAAACCTTCCGCGTGCCTTCACTGTAGATGTCCGCCGTGCGCAGCCCCTGGTCCAGCACCCTGTCCACCGCCTGCTCGATGCGCCCGGCCATGGCCGCCTCGTCCAGGGAGTAGCGCAGCATCATGGCCACCGAGAGGATGGTCGCCAGCGGGTTGGCGACGTTCTGCCCGGCGATGTCCGGCGCCGAGCCGTGGATGGGCTCGTACATGCCCTTGCCGCTGGCGTCCAGCGAGGCCGAGGGCAGCATGCCGATGGAGCCGGTGAGCATGGCCGCGCAGTCGGAGAGGATGTCGCCGAACATGTTGGTGGTGACCATCACGTCGAACTGCTTGGGTGCGCGCACCAGTTGCATGGCGGCGTTGTCCACGTACATGTGCGACAGTTCCACCTCGGAGTAGTCCTGCGCCACGCGCTCCATCACCTCGCGCCACAGCTCGGTGCACTCCAGCACGTTGGCCTTGTCCACGGAGCACACGCGCCGGTCGCGCTTCATGGCGATGTCGAAGGCGGAGCGGCCGATGCGCTCGATCTCGGACTCGCGGTAGACCAGGGTGTTGAAGCCCTGGCGCTCGCCGTTGTCCAGGGTGCGCACGCCGCGCGGCTGGCCGAAGTAGATGCCGCCGGTGAGTTCACGCACGATCATCAGATCCAGCCCGCCGACTACTTCCGGTTTGAGGGTGGAGGCGTCGGCCAGTTGCTGGTAGAGGATCGCCGGACGCAGGTTGGAGAACAGCGCCAGCTCGGATCTCAGGCCCAGCAGACCCTTCTCCGGGCGCACGCTGATGTCCAGCGACTCCCATTTGTAACCGCCCACGGCGCCGAGCAGGATCGCGTCGGCGGACCTGGCCAGGGCCAGGGTCTCCTCGGGCAGGGGCGTGCCGTGCACGTCATAGGCGGCGCCGCCCACCAGGCCTTCTTCCAGTTCGACGGCCAGGCCATCGGCGCGCAGGCGCTCCAATACCTTCACCGCCTCGCGGACGATCTCCGGGCCGATGCCGTCACCGGCGAGTACTGCGATCTTTTTCATCGTATCTTCTCTCTGTAGGGTGGGCACCGCCCACCGAGGTCTTTACCAACAACCAGTAAATGGTGGGCAGTGCCCACCCTACATTGCCATCGGCTCCGGCAATTCAACACGGAGACCGCAGAGCCACGGAGGCACAGAGTTATTACATTCCTATCTCTGTGTCTCCGTGGCTCCGTGACCTCTGTGTTCCCATCACCCAATTCCAAACAACCACGGCGCCTCTTCCCGCCGCCGTTCTTCGTAGGCGCGGATGTCGTCCACGTGCTGCAGGGTCAGGCCGATGTCGTCGAGGCCGTTGAGCAGGCAGTGCTTGCGGAAGGCGTCCACCGCGAAGGGGATGACCTCGCCGCTCGGCGTGGTGATGGTCTGTGCCTGCAGATCGATCATCAGGCGATAGCCTTCCTCGGCCTCCACCTCGCGAAACAGGCGATCCACCACGGCCGCGTCGAGGACGATGGGCAGGATGCCATTCTTGAAACAGTTGTTGTAGAAGATGTCGGCGAAGCTGGGCGCGATGATGGCGCGAAAGCCGTAATCGAGCAGTGCCCAGGGCGCGTGCTCGCGCGAGGAGCCGCAGCCGAAGTTCTCGCGCGCCAGCAGGATGCTGGCACCCTGGTAGCGTGGCTGGTTGAGCACGAAGTCCGGATTCAGCGGCCGCCGGCTATTGTCCTGGCCCGGCTCGCCGACATCGAGATAGCGCCACTCGTCGAACAGGTTGGGACCGAAGCCCGTGCGTTTGATGGACTTCAGGAACTGCTTGGGGATGATGGCGTCCGTGTCCACGTTGGCGCGGTCCATGGGTGCCACAATGCCGGTGATCTTTTCAAACTTTTCCATTACTAGACTCCGCAGTTCAACACGGAGATCACGGAGCCACGGAGGCACAGAGGAATAAAAAATCAAAATCTCTGTGTCTCAGTGGCTCCGTGCCCTCCGTGTTATTTATCAATGTTCCGCACATCCACGAACCGCCCGCTCACC
>JANTGX010000167.1 GCA_024762755.1 Gammaproteobacteria bacterium | reverse complement strand
GGCTGCGTGTCCCTTTCTTTTGCTCGCCCAAAAGAAAGAGACGAAAGAAAAGGGCGCCCTACGATTTGCCCGCTTCGCGGGTACCCTGCGCTTCTCGACTACCTTGGCGCGGGCGCAAACTCGCTTAGCCCAGACAAGCGCCCGCTTCTCCCAAGGAAGGCTGCGATGCTCGGCGGCATCGAAGGGAGAGTAAACCCAGAAACCCGCGCAGGGGTTCTCTTATTGAGATCCACCACTGCTGTCCTATTAACATTAGATTCGTCATCCCGGCGCATGCCGGGATCCAGGGCCGTAGGTTGGGGTTCGTGCCTCACCCCAACCTACGTGCGCCGAGGTGCCGAACCTGCGGGCTTGCTTTCCAAGTAGTCAAGTAGAGAAAAGAGACTCCAGCCATCCCTCTTTAATTGGTACACTGAAAAGCCATGAATACGCCAAAAAACGACGACGACACCACCCACTTCGGCTACCAGGAAGTGCCGCGTGAGGAGAAGGTGCGCAAGGTCGCCGGGGTGTTTCACTCCGTCGCCGACAAGTACGACGTGATGAACGACCTCATGTCCATGGGCGTCCATCGCCTGTGGAAGCGCTTCACCATCGAGCACAGCGGCGTGCGCGCCGGGCAGCGGGTGCTGGACATCGCCGGTGGTACCGGTGACCTGGCGGCCAAGTTCTCCGAGCTGGTGGGGGAGAAGGGCGAGGTGGTGTTGGCCGACATCAACGCCTCCATGTTGGAGGTGGGGCGCGAACGGCTCATCGATCGCGGCGTGCTGGGCAACATCGACTATGTGCAGGCCAACGCCGAATGCCTGCCCTTTCCCGACAACCACTTCGACTGCATCACCATCGCCTTCGGCCTGCGCAACGTCACCGACAAGGACGCCGCCCTGCGCTCCATGTACCGTGTACTCAAGCCCGGCGGCCGTCTGCTGGTGCTGGAATTCTCCAAGCCCGTGGCCCCTGGCCTGGCGCCCATCTACGACGTCTATTCCTTCAAGCTGTTGCCGCTAATGGGCCGGCTGGTGGCCAACGACGAAGAGAGCTACCGCTACCTGGCCGAATCCATCCGCATGCACCCCTCGCAGGAGGAACTGAAGGCGATGATGGAGGCGGCCGGCTTCGAGCGGGTGGAATACTTCAACCTCACCGGCGGCATCGTGGCCCTGCACCGGGGCTTCAAGTTCTGATGCCGCTGGGGCGACCCGAATATGCCGGTTTCGGCCGCCGTGCCGCGGCCTTCCTCCTCGACGGCCTCCTCTTCGGCGTGTTGCTGGGCCTCTTGCTGGCGCCGCTGAGCGGCCTGGCGATGGCCGATGTCCTGAACTATGTCCTGCCCCTGGCGATCACCGTCGGCCTCTGGCACTGGCTGGGCGGCACCCCCGGCAAGCTGCTGATGGAGTGTCAGGTGGTGGACGCACGCGACCACGGACCCCTGTCCCTCGCGCGTGGCGTCGTGCGCTACCTGGGCTATCTGCTCTCCCTGATGCCGCTGGGCCTGGGCTTTCTCTGGATGCTGCTCGACCCACGCCGCCAGACCTGGCACGACAAGCTGGCCGGCAGTCTGGTGCTCGTCGGCCCCGGGCTGGAGCGCGACGACGAATCGCGCAAGAGCCTGGCCCAGCTCATGGCGGAGCTGCGCTGATGGCCGACAACGAGCTGCTCAGCCTCGCCGGCGCCGCCCTGGAGACCGCCGTCAACGGCGTCCTCGCCCTCGATCCCGAGACCCGCGCACGCCTCGGTGAGCTGCGTGGACGGGTCATCGCGCTGCAACTGAGCGGCCTGGGCATCACCCTCTACCTGATCCCCGGCGAAGACCGCCTCAACGTCTACACCCACTACGCGGCCGAGCCCGACACCACCCTGCGCGGCAGCCCCGTCGGCCTGCTCGCCATGGGCCTGGCAGAGAACGCCGGCGACAGCTTCTTCGCCGGCGACGTGGTGCTCGAGGGCGACGTGGAGCTGGGCACCCGCTTCCGCGAGATCCTCGATGGCCTCGACATCGACTGGGAGGAGCACCTCGCCCGCCTCACCGGCGATCTGGTGGCCCACCGTGCCGGCGAACTGGCGCGCGGCGCCCTGGCCTGGGGCGGCAAGGTCATGGACACCCTGGCCCGCGACGCGGCCGAATACCTGCAGGAGGAGCGCCGCGACCTGCCCTCGCGCGCCGAGATGGAGAACTTCCTCGACGACGTCGATACCCTGCGCAGCGACGTCGACCGCCTGGAGGCGCGCATCGCGCGGCTCGAGGCGCAGCTGGGCACGGCGGTGCGTCCGTGAGCCGCCTGCGACAGACCCTGCGCCTGCTGTTCATCGGTCTGGTCTTGATCCGCAACGGCCTGGACGACCTGGTCTTCCGCACCCCCCCGTTCCGCCCTATCGCCTTCCTGCGCTACCTGCTGCCCTGGCACTGGCTGCGCCGCGAGACCCGCTCGCGCGGCGAGCGCATCCGCCGCTCGCTGGAGGAGCTCGGGCCCCTCTTCGTCAAATTCGGCCAGATCCTCTCCACCCGCCGCGACCTGCTGCCCGACGACATCGCCCTCGAGCTGGCCCACCTGCAGGACCGCGTGCCGCCCTTCCCCGGCGCCCAGGCGCGGGCCATCGTGGAGAAGGCCCTCGGCCGCCCGGTGGGCGAGCTGTTCGTCCACTTCGACGAACAGCCCCTGGCCTCCGCCTCCATCGCCCAGGTGCACGGCGCCCAGCTGCGCGACGGCCGCGAGGTGGTGGTGAAGGTGGTGCGGCCGGACATCGTGCCCACCATCCGCAACGACCTCGCCCTGCTCTATACCCTGGCCGACCTGGCCACCCGCTTCTGGGCCGACGGCCGCCGCCTGCGCCCGCGCGAGGTGGTGGCGGAATTCGAGAAGAACCTCTACGACGAGCTCGACCTCATGCGCGAGGCCGCCTCCGCCTCCCAGCTGCGGCGCAACTTCCTCGGCTCCGATCAGCTCTACGTGCCCGAGGTCTACTGGCCCCTGTGCCGGCGCAACGTGATGGTGATGGAGCGCATCCACGGCATCCCGGTGGGCGACATCGACGCCCTGCGCGCCGCCGGCGCCGACTTCAAGCGGCTGGCGGAGAACGGCGTCGAGATCTTCTTCACCCAGGTCTTCCGCGACAACTTCTTCCACGCCGACATGCACCCGGGCAACATCTTCGTGCAGCCGCCGGCGCGCTATCTGGCGGTGGACTTCGGCATCATGGGCACCCTCAGCGAGGCGGATCAACGCTACCTGGCCGGCAACTTCCTCGCCTTCTTCCACCGCGACTACCGGCGCGTGGCCGAGCTGCACGTGGAATCCGGCTGGGTGCCGGCGGACACCCGCGTGGAGGAGTTCGAGGCCGCCATCCGCACCGTCTGCGAGCCCATCTTCGAGCGCCCGCTGAAGGACATCTCCTTCGGCCAGGTACTGTTGCGCCTGTTCCAGGTGGCACGGCGCTTCAACATGGAGGTGCAGCCGCAGCTGGTGCTGCTGCAGAAGACCCTGCTCAACATCGAGGGTCTCGGCCGCCAGCTCTACCCCGAGCTCGACCTGTGGGCCACCGCCAAGCCCTTCCTCGAACGCTGGATGAGCGAACGCCTGGGCTGGCGTGCCGCCGGCCGGGCGCTGAAGAAACACGCCCCCGAATGGGCCGAGCTGCTGCCCGAGCTGCCCGCCCTGCTGCACACCTACCTCAAACAGGCGACCCAACCCGCAGCCGCCGCCGACACCACGCCCACCGACGAGCTGCGCCAACTGGCCAGCGAGATCCGCCGCGCGCAGCGGCGCAACTTCCGCGCCATCGTCGGCAGCGGCTTCATCGTCAGCGCCGCCATCATCTACGCCTACGCCGACCCCACCGCCACCCCCATGCTGGGCAACGCCCCCCTGCTCACCTGGATGCTCAGCGGCATCGGTGGCTTCGTGCTCATCTTCTCCTGGCCCACGCGGCGTAGCTGAGGCGCCGGCGTCGGCGGGCGATGGGCCTCATCTGGATCCAGTCGGGTTTTCTGTTCCTGGGCATGTTGCTGCTGTGGCAGGCCCTGCGCTGGCTGCGCCTGATCCGCAAGCTCGAAGACACGCCCACGGCGAAGATCGGCAGCGCGGCCCAGGGCTTCGTCCAGTTGGCCGGTCTGGCCCGGCCGCAGCGCGAGACGCCGCTGCACGTGCCGGTGCTGCAAGTCCCCTGTGTCTGGTACCGCTACGAGCGCTATGACGATTACGGCGCTCAGGACGACGACGCCGAGCCCGTCGAGGTGCAGCAGAGCCAAGGGCGTTTCCGCCTCGTCGACCGTAGCGGTGAGTGCATCGTTGAACCCTACGGCGCGGAGATCGTGGCGCGGAAGCAGAAGCAGTGGCACGACGGTGACGGCGGCCAGCACAAGGCCTGGTGGATCGGCGTGGGCGAGCACGTCAATGCCGTCGGCTGGTTCCACAGCCTGCACCCCATGCCGGTGGTGGACGACCGACTGCCCGGCGCGACGGCCGGCGGTGCGCCCCGCCGCTATGGCCAGCTGAGGCGGCCGGAACACCACCTGATTCGCCCGCCACACGGCCATCTGCCCTTCTTCATCGGCGCCTCCCACGAGCCCTACCTGGTGCGGCGCCTGCGCCGGGAGTTGTACCGTTACCTCGCCGCCTCCCTCGCCGTGGGGGTGCTGATCCCCGGCCTCATCGCCTTCTTGAATCGCTGATCGCTCACGCCCGCCGCGCCACGGGTGGCACACCGGGCAGGCCGCACCAGGGTTCCGCTTCAGCCGCCCACGAGCCAGAGAATGGCCGCATAGCGCGCCCCCTTGCCCAGGGCGATGAACAACAGCGCCGAGCAGAAGCCGATGCGCAGCCAGCCGGCGGCGAGGCACAGGGGATCACCGACCAGCGGCAGCCAGGAGAGCAGCAACAGCGGGCTGCCGTGGCGCTCCAGCCAGCGCACGGCACGCCGCTGGGCCGGCTTGGCCAATTGCTCCGCCGGCCAGCGGCGGGCGATCAGGCGACCGATGAGCCAGGAGCTGAGGCCACCGAGGGTGTTGCCGGCGGTGGCCACGGCGAGCAGGGCGAGCGGGGGGTGCTGGTCGTGCAGGCGCAGGGCGGCGAGCACGGCCTCGGAGCCGCCGGGCAGCAGGGTGGAGGAGAGGAAGGCGCTGAGAAACAGGCCCCACAGGCCCCAGGTGTCGATGAGCTCGTTCATGGCGCGTCGCTGTCCCGGTGTCGGCGGGCCAGGCGGGGAGGCCGGCGAGCCGGCCCTCAGCGTACCCGATACCAGCGCTTGCGCAGGGTGTCGAACACGCGGTTGGGGTACCAGTTCTTGCCCAGGCTGCCGTTGTAGCGGGCCAGGGCGCGGTTGAAGTCGCCGCGTTCGCGGTCGAGGTAGTGCTTGAGGATGGTGCAGCCGAAGCGCAGGTTGGTGCGCACGTCGAACAGGTTGTCGCCGGCCTCCGGGATCTCCTTCAGCCAGAAGGGCATGATCTGCATCAGGCCGCGTGCGCCGACGGGGGAGATGGCGAAGCGGTCGAA
>JANTGX010000166.1 GCA_024762755.1 Gammaproteobacteria bacterium | reverse complement strand
CAAGCACCCGCAGAACCTGTATTACCAGACGATCTGAGGGGTGGACCCCCGCCCCGATAGGATTAGACTCCATGGGAGCGGCCCCTTGGGCCGCCCTCACAAGAGGCATCCCATGCAAACACTCACCGATCCCTTCGGCCGTCGCATCGAATATGTCCGACTCTCGGTCACGGATCGCTGTGACCTGCGCTGCTTCTACTGCATGCCCAAGGGCTTCAACGATTTCGAGGAGCCCGAGCACTGGCTCAGCTTCGACGAGATCGAGCGCGTCATGGCCGCCTTCGCCCGCCTCGGCACCCGCCGGGTGCGCATCACCGGCGGCGAGCCCCTGGTGCGCAAGGGCCTGCCGGAGCTTGCCCGACGCCTGCAAGAGGTGCCCGGCATCGAGGACCTCTCCCTCTCCACCAACGCCGTGCAGCTGGCGCGCCACGCCGAGGCCCTGCGCGCCGGCGGCGTGCAACGCCTCAACGTCAGCCTCGACACCCCCGACCCCCAGCGCTTCCGCGAGATCACCGGCGGCAAACTGGAGAAGGTGATCGAGGGCCTGATGGCCGCCAAGGCCGCCGGCTTCGCGCCCATCAAGATCAACATGGTGGTGATGAAGGGGGTCAACGACGGCGACGTCGAGGCCATGGTCGACTTCTGCATCGCCCACGATTTCACCCTGCGCTTCATCGAGACCATGCCCATGGGCGACACCGGCCGCGCGGCCGGCGACCATTTCCTCGATCTGGGCGTGGTGCGTGAACGCCTCGAACGACGCTTCGAGCTGATCCCTGGGGTGATGCCCGGCGGTGGTCCCGCGCGCTACCTGCAGGTGGCGGGCACGGACCTGCGCATCGGCTTCATCACCCCCCTGTCGCAGCACTTCTGCGAGACCTGCAACCGCGTGCGCCTGTCCGTGGACGGCACCCTCTATCTCTGCCTCGGCCAGGCACACAAGTTCGAGCTGCGTCCCCTGTTGCGCGCCGGCATCAGCGACGCCGACCTGGAAGACGCCATCCGCCAGGCCATCGCCCTCAAGCCCGAGCGCCACGAGTTCAACGACAAACCGGGACAGGTGGTGCGCTTCATGTCCATGACCGGCGGCTGAGCCCGTTCGCGGCCCAGTCCTCTGCGCGCAGCGAAGGGCTTTTCGAGGGTCCGTTTGACGCACCACGGCACGCCTGAAAGACTGACCCTTTCCGCCCGGACCCTGCACTACATGCTAAACATCGAAGACAGACCCGCGTTCGACAATCGTATCGCCCTGTTTCGCCTCGGCTTCCGCCCCTTCTTCCTCGCCGCCGGCGCCTTTGCCGCCACGGCCATGCTCTACTGGATGGGGGTCGTCGCCTTCGGTCTGCCCCTCGCCCTGCCCGGCATCGACGCCGTGACCTGGCACGCCCACGAAATGCTGTTCGGCTACGGCGCCGCGGTGATCGCCGGCTTCCTGCTCACCGCGGTGATGAACTGGACCGGCGTACAGACCCTGCGCGGTACCCCACTGGCCCTGCTGTTCCTGCTCTGGCTCAGCGCCCGCCTGCTGCCCCTCGCCGGCGATGCCCTGCCACTGGGGCTGTATGCGCTGCTCGACAGCGGCTTTCTCCTGCTGCTCTTTCTCGCCCTGCTGTATCCGGTGGCCAAGAGCCGCCAATGGGGCCAGCTGGGTGTCATCTCCAAGGTCCTGTTGTTGTTTCTGGCCGACCTCGCCTTTCACCTCGGGGTCATGGGTATGCTGGCCAACGGCATCGAGCTGGGGCTCTATTCCGCGCTCTATTTCATCCTCGCCCTGATCCTGGTGATGGCACGGCGAGTGATGCCCTTCTTCATCGAGAAGGGGGTCGGTTATGCGGTGAGCCTGAAAAACCGGCGCTGGCTGGACATCAGCAGCCTCACCCTCTTCACCCTGCTCTGGCTGGCCGATGTGGTGTTCCACGATGCGGCCTCGGTGGTCGCCCTGTGCCTCGCCCTGCTCGTTCTGCACGGCCTGCGCCTGGCCGACTGGCACACCCCCGGCATCTGGCGCAAGCCTCTGCTCTGGGTGCTCTACGTCGGCTATGTGTGGATCGTCTTCGGCTTTGCCCTCAAGGCCGGCGAGCATCTCTTCGACCTCCCCCCCTCCCTCACCGTGCATGCCTGGACCGTCGGCGGCATCGGCATGATCACCCTCGGCATGATGACCCGTGTGGGCCTGGGGCACACCGGGCGTAACGTCTTCGAGCCCCCGCCGAGCCTGCGCTGGCTGTTCCTCATCGCCCTCGCGGCCGCCATGGTACGCGTGCTACTGCCAATGTTCGGCGGTGTGGACTACCTGTTCAGCGTGGGCCTTGCGCAGCTGCTGTGGATCGCCGCCTTCTGCCTGTTCTTCTACCTCTACTTTCCCATCCTGCTGCGGCAACGCGTGGACGGCCGCGATGGCTGATCTGCAGATCTGGGTGGATGCCGATGCCTGTCCGCGGGTCATCAAGGAGATCCTCTACCGCGCCGCGGAGCGGGTGAAGCTGCCGCTGATCCTGGTCGCCAACCAGCCGCTGAGGACGCCGCCCTCGCGCTATATCCGCTCAGTGCAAGTGGGCTCGGGCTTCGATGTCGCCGACGACTACATCTTGCAGCAATTGAACCCGGGGGACCTGCTCATCACCGCCGACATCCCGCTTGCTGCGGAGGCCATCGAAAAGGGGGCCGTGCCCATCAACCCGCGCGGCGAGCTATACACGCCGGAGAACATCCGCCAGCGCCTGACCATGCGCGACTTCATGGACCAGATGCGGGCCAGCGGCATCGACACCGGCGGCCCCGCCAGCTTCAGCCAGGCCGATCGACAGGCCTTCGCCAACCAGCTCGACCGCCTGCTCACCGCCCACCGGGCCGGCTAGGACGCGCCAGAGAACCGGGGACACGTCGCGAGAGCAAGTCGGCGCAGCAGATCACCGCACACTCGACAGCTACCCTGGCCACCTCCGCCTCAGCGGGCGAAACCCAGCAGCGTCGTCTCCAGTTCTGTACGCAGGATCGCCTCGGCCGCCTGCAGCAGGCGCGGGCGCAGTTGCTCCGCCTGCAAGGCGGAGACCTTGAGCGGCCACTCGTGCGTACCGCGCACCCGGCCCGCGGCATCCTCCAGGGTGAGGCGCAGGATCCCACGCTGCCAGTACCAGCCATCGCGCTGCTCCGGCGGGGTGGTGGGCAGGCGCAGACGCAGGCTGTAGAGGGCCGCCTCGCCCGCGCCGGGGAGGAAGCCCGCGGCATTGGCGGCCCCCGCCGCCAGCTCACGCAGGTCTGCATCGTCGGCCACCACACGCAGGCGCAGGCGCTTCTTGAGGGCCTTCAATTCGTCTTCCAGATCGGCCAGGCGCCAGCGCGGCGGCAGCGAGGCGCCCGTCGGCGAGACCACGTTGAGCACCCGTTGCAATTCCACACGCCGGCGCTGTTTGGCCACCGCCTCGCGCGCCGCGGCCAGCTTGAGTAGCAGGTCGTCGCTGTTGCGCGCACGATTCACCGCGGCGCGGGTGGCCTCGTCGAGGCGACCGATCTCGTCCCGCAGGTCACGCGCCGTGCGCAGGCGATCTAGGGTCACCAACACGTGCCAGCGGCCGTCCTCGGGCGACTGCCAGAGGTCGCTCACCTGCGCGCCGCGCAACAACTGGCGGGTGCTGGTCTGGATCTCCTGCGAGGCGGCCTGCTGCACCTCCGTCGCGGCCTCCTCGTCGCCGCGGCGGCTGCGCGTGGCACTCACCAGATCACGGCTGTGTGCCGCCACCTGCACCTCGATATTGCGCGCCAGATCGGCCCGCGCCCGTTCGGTGGCCTGCTCGCGGCTCCGCCCCTCGCCGCGACCGAGCAGGTATCGAGTGACGGGAAACTGGGCACTGGGGCCGTTGACCCAGTCCGGTTGCGGCGGATTCTCGCGCGACCCGCTGCCAGCGCAGGCCAGCAACAGGAGACTGAGCAGGGCAATCGCCAGGGTCTTCATCCACATGTCGTTATCTCCCTTGATGCGTTGAGGCCCCCGCGGCGACCGTGCGCAGAACGCCGATGGGGGGAATCCAGTGCCAGCTGAGATAGACCTTGTCGCCGGCCTGCAGCGTGACATCGCTAAAGTGCTTCTCGGCCAGCAGACGGCCGGCATGCCCATACACCGCCACCGTCACCGCATGCCGCCCCGGCGCCAGTGCCCGGCGTTGCAGGTAGAGCCGTTGCGGCAGGGTGAACCAGCTGCGGGTATCGGCCCGTTCGCTGATCATGCCGGCGATGTTCACCAGCAGGCCGAGGCCGTCGTTGTGCCGGTCCACCTCTTTCGCCGCACGGTACTTGACCACCGCGCGGGCGATGGCGCGCGCGGTGATGGCCGGCAGCTCGGCCGCCAGGGCCTGCTGGGCGAGGCGCTCCAGGTCCGCCGCGAGTACCGCGGGACGCGCTTCGCCATCCACCGTCACCTTCACCTCGGCCACCGGCTGCGCCCGCGGCACCAGGCTGGGCAGGGCGATGCGCACCATGATGCCGCTGGTCGGGTCCAGGGTCTGTATCGCCTCCTCCCGTTTGCGCGGTGCCAGCCCGGTGGCGACGAAGACGATCACCTCGCCCCGGCGACGGAAGCTGGCCAGGGGCTCCCAGTGGTCCATGCCGAAGGCCTGTTGGTAGCGCCGCCGTTCGTCGCTCAGGCCCAGATAGTCGGCCAGGCGCAACAGGGCCTGGCCCAGCGAGGGCGGCGGCGCGACGCCGGCGCGCAGATAGGCCTGATAGGCCTTGCGGTAGGCGATCATGGCATCACTCCACTCGCCCAGCTGCTCGAAGATCAGGCCATTGAGATAGCGCACCACGGCCACCTCCCCCGGCGGCGGGTCGTCGCTGTCCTCGCCCTGCTGCTGCAGACGCAGATCCACCTGCAGGGCCTCCACGCGGGCGTCGTCTGGCCGGCCCAGCTGGAGATAGTTGAGGGCCAGGTAGAAATGCACCAGGACCCGCTCGAAGGGACTGCCGGCATAGGCGCGGAGGGTGTCGTTGACGGTCAGGGCGCCGGCCTGCTCGTGCACGCTGACGGTGGCCAGGGTATCCATCAGCTGCTTGGCGCGGAGCAGGGCCGCATTGCTCGCCGCGTAGTCGCCGCGCATGCGCAGTAAGAGGGCGCGGTTGAGCAGCACCAAGGCCTCGTCGCCGTCGCCCTTGGGCTCGAGGCGCTTCAGGGCCTCGTCGATCTGCCCGGCGGCGAGCAGCGACTCCACGTCCGCGGCCCGCTGGGCGAAGGTGGCGCAACCACTGCTGAGCAGGGCCACCAGTAGCAAGAGCAGGCGCGCGGGCCGCGTCGTCATGATGGCCAGCGGGGCGTGCGGGTTCAGAAGCGCAGCGCGGGCTTCTCGACGAACTTCTTGATCTTCTTCTGTCCCACCCAGACCTTACGGTTGTCGGCCAGGCTGATCAGGGTGAGGTCCACCTGGTAATACTTCACCCGCTTGCGGCCCTCGGCATCGATGATGGTGCTGATGGTGCCCTTGAGCATGAAGTCGGCCCCCATCTCCTTGCCCATGGCCTTGCGCGTGTCTTCGCG
>JANTGX010000165.1 GCA_024762755.1 Gammaproteobacteria bacterium | reverse complement strand
CTGCGGAGTCCGGTGATCACGACGGTGAGGGAAAAGACAATGACCGCGAAGACCGTGACGAAGGCCAGCACAGCAGTTGGAAATTCTGGGAGGACCACGACAGCGACGAGAAAGGTGGAGACCGCGGCTAAGGGGCCTGGGCGGCGCCCCGAAAGGGGGCCGCCCGCCCCGTCTCATGAGCACTTATCGGGAACATGTCCATGCGCGCTAGTGCGCGTCGTTCCATCGATGAGCTGGCCCAGGGCTGGCGGATTCTGAAGGACAATGAATAGCAGATTAGCGAATCCCCACGAAGCCCTCACGCCTGGTGGCCTGGACGGTCTGCTCCAGCAGGCGCAGCAGTATCCGCCGATTCGGGTCGCAGTGGTCGATGCGCAGGAGGCGCATGTGGTCGGCGGTATGCTTGCCGCGCGCGACCACGGCCTGGTCGAGCCGGTGTTGGTCGGCGATGTCGCGGCCATTCGTGAGATCTGCCAGGGCCTGGGCCGGGACTGTGGCGAGCTGCAGATCGTTCCGGCGAGCCCGGAGATCGGCACCGCCGAGCAGGCAGTGCGGCTGATCGAGACCGGCGAGGTGGAGGCACTCGCCAAGGGCTGGATCCATACCGATGCGCTGATGCACCCGGTCTTGCAACGACTGTGTACCGGGCGGCGGGTCAATCATGTCTTCGTCGCCGAGCTGCCGACCTACCCCAAGCTGCTGTTCATCACCAATGCCGCCATCGACATTGCACCGGACCTGTCGCAGAAGGCGACGATCCTGCAGAACGCCATCGACCTGGCGCGGGCGCTCGGTGTGGAGCGGCCCAAGGCCGCCGCTTTGTCCGCGATCGAGGTGGCGAAGCCGGCCATCCAATCCACCATTGATGCCGCCTGCCTGAGCAAGATGGTTGACCGCCATCAGATTCGGTACGCCATCGTGGATGGCCCCCTCGCCTTCGACAACGCCATCTCCCGCAAGGCGGCGCAGATCAAGCACATCGACAGCCCAGTATCCGGCGATGTAGACATCCTGCTGGCACCCGACCTCAACGCGGCGAACATCCTGGCGAAGGATCTGGAATATCTGGCGGGCGCCACCCTGGCCGGCATCGTCATCGGCGCCAAGGTTCCGATCATGCTGCCCTCGCGCTCCGATCCTGAAGCGGCGCGACTGGCCGCTGCCGCGCTGGCGGTCGTGATCAAACACCGTCTGGCCATCCCCCCCACCGAGCAGGACACGGAGGCACGTCCTGGTTCGGCAACCAACCGGAGAGACGAAGAATGAAGATATCCTTTCATGGCGCCGACCAGGAGGTCACAGGATCCTGCCACCTGGTGGAGTGCAATGGGCACAAGATCCTGATCGACTGTGGTATGTTCCAAGGCGGCCGAGAGATGGCCGAGGACAACGCAGAGCCCTTCGGCTTCAATGCCCGAGAGATCGATCTGCTGCTGCTCACCCATGCCCACCTGGACCATTGCGGCCGCATTCCCCTGCTGCTCAAGCGGGGCTTCGAGGGCGAGATCATCACCACGGACGCCTCGCGTGAGCTGGCGCAATTGGTGATGCTCGATTCGGCCCACCTGCAGGAGGAAGAGGCCGCCTACCAGGCGCGCAAGCAGGCACGTAGTGGCAAACACCATCATCACGCCAGCAAGGGAGCCGCCCAGCCGCTGTATAGTGTCCTCGATACGCTCAATGCGATGCACCTGTTCGGCCGATCGGCGCGCTATGGCGAGGCAATCGAGGTCGCGCCCGGTATCCGCGCCACCTTCATCGATGCCGGGCATATCCTGGGCTCGGCCTCCATCCTGCTCGAGCTGGAAGAGAACGGCCGGCGCAAGACGGTGCTGTTCTCCGGCGATCTGGGCTATAGCGGCCGTGCTCTGCTGCGCGGTCCGACCCCACCGCCGCCGGTCGATGTGGTCGTCATGGAGACCACCTACGGCGACCGCCTGCACAAGGCACTGCAACCCTCCATCGAGGAACTCTACAGCGCCGTGCTCGATACCTTCGATCGGGGCGGCAATGTGGTGATTCCCACCTTCGCATTGGAGCGCGCCCAAGAGATCTTGTACTTCCTGCACGAAGGCGTGGCCCAAGGGCCACTTCCCGGCAGCATGCAGGTCTTTCTCGACTCCCCCATGGCCATCTCGGCCACCGAGATCTTCGAGCGCCATCCCGAATGCTACAACGGCGAGACCGCGGCGCTGTTCAGTGACGGCAAGGACCCCTTCTCGGTACCGGGCCTGCATTTCACCCGCGAGACAGCCGAGTCGATGGCCCTGAACAAGATCAGTGGCGGGGCCGTCATTATGGCCGGCTCGGGGATGTGTACCGGCGGCCGGGTGCGACACCACCTCAACCACAACCTGTGGCGCAGCAACTCCTCTGTCATCTTCGTCGGCTACGCTGCCAATGGCACCCTGGCCCGACGTATCGTGGACGGGGCAAAGACGGTCAGGATCTTCGGCGAAGAAATCGAGGTGCGGGCCAAGATCTATACCATCGGCGGCTTCTCCGCCCATGCCGACCGCGACGAGCTGCTGGCCTGGCTTCGCCACACGGGCCAGCCGGAACGGACCATCCTGGTACACGGCGAGGCCGAGGCCATGCAGAGCTTCGCCAATCACCTGCAAGGCACCTCCGTCGAGATGCCTGCCATCGGCGACGAGATCGAACTATGAATCCAGTAAAAAAACTGCTCGACTTTGGCCAGAGCCCCTGGCTCGACTACATCGAACGCGGACTGCTACAGAATGGCTTCGACCGGCTGATCGAGGAAGACGGTATCCGAGGTGTCACCTCCAACCCCAGCATCCTCGCCAAGGCGGTCATCGAGCACGATGCGTATCGCGACCGCATCGCCGAGCTGCGCCGCCAGGAACGGAGCGTCTTGGCGATCTACGAGGTCCTGGCGATCGAGGATATCCGCATGGCGGCAGACCGGCTGCTGCCGCTATACCAGCAGACCGAACGGCTCGATGGCTATGTCAGCCTCGAGGTGTCGCCCGACATCGCCTATGACGCCAAGGCGACCATCCACGAGGCCCAGCGTCTCTGGCGGGCGGTGGACCGACCCAACCTGATGATCAAGGTGCCGGCGACCAAACCCGGTCTGGTCGCCATCCGCCAGCTCACCGCCCTCGGCAAGAACATCAATGCGACCCTCATCTTCAGTCCCACCCGCTACCTCGAGGTCGCCGAGGCCTGGCAGGCGGGTCTGACCGAGCGTGCCGCGCGGGGCAAAGATATCTCCCGGGTCGCCTCGGTCGCGAGCTATTTCGTCAGCCGTATCGAGACCCTGGCCGATCACCTGCTGGCCGAGAAGGCCCAGCAGGATCCCACAGCGGCCCGCTGGCAGGGCCGAATCGCGGTGGCCTCGGCCAAGGTCGCCTACCAGCACTTCAAGGCTCTGCACGCCAGCGAGGCCTGGCAGGTCCTGATGAAGTCCGGAGCGCGCCCCCAGCGCCTGCTCTGGGCAAGTACCTCGACCAAGGACTCCGCCTATTCCGACGTCAAATATGTGGACGAGTTGGTCGGCCCCCAGACCGTCAATACCCTGCCGCCCAAGACCCTTGACGCCTATCGCGACCACGGGGATCCTGCCCCGCGCCTGGAGTCGGATATCGGCGACGCCGAGGCGGCACTGGAAGGACTCAAGGCATTGGGCATTCGCTTCGCAGACTTGGCCGAGCAGTTGGAGCAGGGAGGCGTGGAGAAATTCCAGGCCGCCTATCGCCAATTGTTGGCGGCGCTGGCGGACGGTATCTCTGCAAAGGGTTGAAGACGATGTCTGCGTGCGTCCTTCACACCCGTCGATCGGCCGCCATCGACGTCCGGGCCCGCCAGCACCCGGGACTGCCCCAGGTGGCCTGCTTCGATACGGCCTTTCACCGCAGCATGCCCGCGCTGGAACAACGCTACGCCCTGCCGGCGGAGTGGTACGAGCGCGGTGTCCGGCGCTATGGATTCCATGGGCTGCCCTATGAATACATCGCCAGCCGGCTGCCCGAGCACCTGGGAGCGAACGCCGACGGCCGGGTGATCGTGGCCCATCTGGGTCATGGCGCCAGCCTGTGCGCGCTGCGCGAACGGCGCTCGGTGGCCACCACCATGGGATTCACCTCCCTGGATGGCATTCCCATGGCGACCCGCCCCGGTCATTTGGATTCCGGCGTGATCACCTGGTGGCTCCGCGAGGCCGGACTGAACACCGCCGAGATCGACGTTCTGCTCAATCACCGATGTGGCCTGGCGGGCCTGTCCGGCATCAGCGGCGACATGCGCCAACTGCAGGCCCGTGACGCACCGGAGGCCGCCCTGGCGATCGACTATTTCGTGCACCATACCGTACGTGCCATCGCCTCGCTCGCTGGCGCCCTCGGAGGCCTGGATGCGCTGGTGTTTACCGCCGGCATCGGCGAGAACGCGCCCCAGGTTCACGCTCGGATATGCGAACGGCTGGCCTGGCTGGGGATCGAACTGGATGATGCAGCCAACGACGCTCAGGCGGTGCAACTCAGCCGGCCCGACAGTCGAGTCTCGGTTTGGCGCATCCCCACCGACGAAGAACAGATGATCGCCCGCCACACCGCACGCCTGGTGGAAAAGAGAACGCAATGAAGCACACAGATCACAAAGTCGACGTCCGGCAACTTCTGCAACAGCTGGAGACCCATTGGCAGTCCCGGTTTGGGCCGACCGAGCTGCACCAGCGTCTGCACGAGCTGTTGCTCGAACTGAAACAAGCCCTTGCCCAAAACAGCGCCGACACCCGGCTCGTCGGTCACACCTACCTGCGCCTGGCCAAACGGGAGACGATCTCACCCGCCGAGATGGCGCAGGCGAACCACGCCCTCAAAGACATCCTGAAGAGCCTGGGAGTGGCCGTGGTCGGGATTCTGCCCGGCGGGTTCGTCACCCTCCCCGGCCTGTATGCCCTGGCACGCCACTTCGATATCGACCTGCTCCCTGCAGGTCTCGGTCATCACGACAAGAGGAACCCTGTCATGCCCCATTCGTCCAAGCATCAACCGCTTTCCAAGGAAGAACTGGAACTACTCCATGCCTGGTGGCGCGCGGCCAATTACCTGTCCGCAGGACAGATCTTTCTAATGGACAATCCGCTGCTCGAGGAGCCACTGAAGCCCGAGCACATCAAACCGCGACTGCTCGGCCACTGGGGTACCACCCCGGGGCTGAATCTGCTCTACGCCCACATGAACCGGATGATCCGCAAGTTGGATCTGAATGCGATCTTCATCACTGGCCCTGGCCACGGTGGCCCCGCCCTGGTGGCCAGCACTTGGATGGAGGGCAGCTACAGCGAGCGCTATCCCAATGTCTCGCAAGACAAGCAAGGGATGAAACGCCTGTTCCGTCAGTTCTCCTTTCCCGGCGGCATACCGAGCCATTGCGCGCCGGAAACACCCGGCTCGATCCATGAGGGCGGCGAGCTGGGCTACTCGGTGGCCCATGCCTTTGGCGCCGTCTTCGACAACCCGGATCTGCTCGCGCTCTGCGTGGTGGGCGACGGCGAGGCCGAGAC
>JANTGX010000164.1 GCA_024762755.1 Gammaproteobacteria bacterium | reverse complement strand
GAGATGGTCTTCAGTGGCAAGGAAGAGGCCGCGCGGGTGGCCATGGGCGAGGCCCTGGAGGCGGCTGCGGTGGACGAGACCCCGCGCGGCGAGGTCTATCTGGTGGGCGCTGGTCCGGGTGACCCCGATCTGCTCACCTTCCGCGCCTTGCGCCTGCTGCAGCAGGCCGACGTCATCGTCTACGACCGCCTGGTCTCGGAAGAGATCCTCGACATGGCCCGGCGCGACGCCGACCTGGTGTACGTGGGCAAGAAGCGTGATCAGCACACCCTGCCACAGGAAGACATCAACCAGTTGCTCGCGCGGGTGGCGAAGAAGGGCAAGCGCGTGCTGCGCCTGAAGGGCGGCGATCCCTTCATCTTCGGCCGTGGTGGCGAGGAGATCGAGACCCTCATGCAGGAGGGTGTCAATTTCCAGATAGTCCCGGGTATCACCGCCGCCTCCGGGGCGGCGGCCTATGCCGGCATCCCCCTGACCCACCGTCGCTATGCGCAATCGGTCACCTTCGTCACCGGCCACCTGAAAGACGGCAGCATGGATCTCAACTGGAAGGTGTTGGCACAGCCGCATCAGACGGTGGTGGTGTACATGGGGCTGTTGGGGGTGAACAATCTTTGCCACAAGTTGATCGAACACGGGCGTGCACCGGAGACGCCCATCGCCCTGGTGCAGAAGGCTACCACCCGCCAGCAGAAGGTGCTCATCGGCACCCTGCAGAGCATGCCCGAGATCATCGCGCAGAACGACATCCAGCCGCCCACCCTGATCATCGTGGGCGAGGTGGTGGAACTGCACAAGAAATTGTCGTGGTTCGGCGCAGCGAGTAACGTGGGCGACGCCTAGCCCCCGGAAGAAGAGCGACATCCATGGACCTCTCACTGTGCCGGTGTCTGGCCGCGCGGTGAGGGGCGTGTTCCTCACCCGTCTTTTTCGTCTTTCTTCTGCTCCCCGCCCCGCCGTCGACGCGGTAGATTGTCGCCAAACCGACAGACGCCCCGTGTCTGAGCCTCGTCAAGGCCGTCTAGATGGCGTTATGCCTTGTTGCTTTCTGCCCGATATCGGCTGTCTCGCCCGAGTGATATCCCCATCCTCTTGATACCGTTTGGCGAAAACGTCCCTCTCCGTTGTCCTTTGGATCCCGGTATCGCGGGGGTATACCGTGTGGCTCGAAGCCCCAGATCAGACTTCAATTCTATTTATGGGCTATAAAATCTATCAGGCGTTTGCATGAACGGATAAAAAGACACAATGAACGGGCGGGTAAATTTGGCGTAGGATGTTGCGCCATTGGCAAACCAACGTTCCAAGGGGGACACCATGACAGAGGGCTTGTTGTTTGCACTGATTGCCGCGGGCGCGGCTATTCTCTACGGCATCTTCGCCGCCTTCCGTATTCTCAGCCTGCCGCAAGGCAACGAGGAGATGCAGCGTATCGCGAAGGCCATCCAGGAGGGTGCCTCCGCCTATCTCAAACGGCAGTATATGACCATTGCCATCGTCGGCGTGTTGCTGACCGTGGCCATCGTCTTCGCCCTCAACGTCACCACGGCCATCGGCTTCGTCATCGGTGCGATCTTCTCCGGCCTGGCCGGCTTCATCGGCATGAATGTCTCGGTGAGGGCCAATTCGCGCACCGCCGAGGCGGCACGCAACGGCCTCAATGCGGGCCTCTCCGTGGCCTTCCGCGGCGGCGCCATCACCGGTATGCTGGTGGTCGGACTGGCCCTGCTCGGTGTGGCCGGCTATTACGCCATCCTCCAGAGCATGCAGGTGCACGATCCGGTGCACGCCCTGGTCGGCCTCGCCTTCGGGGGTTCCCTGATCTCCATATTCGCCCGACTGGGTGGCGGTATCTTCACCAAGGGTGCCGACGTGGGCGCCGACATCGTCGGCAAGGTGGAGGCGGGCATCCCCGAGGACGACCCCCGCAACCCGGCGGTCATCGCCGACAACGTGGGCGACAACGTGGGCGACTGCGCCGGCATGGCCGCGGACCTGTTCGAGACCTATGCGGTGACCCTGGTCGCCACCATGCTGCTGGGCAGCCTGATCCTGAAGGAGGCCGGCAGCGCGGCCATTCTCTATCCCTTGGTGCTGGGCGGGGCCTCGGTCATCGCCTCCATCGTGGGCACCTTCTTCGTCAAGATCAAAGAGGGCGGCAAGATCATGGGCGCCCTGTATCGCGGTGCCATCGTCTCGGCCGTGCTCTCCGCCATCGCCTTCTATTTCATCACCGAGGCCATGATGGGCGATGGGGCGCTGCAGAACGCGGGCTACAGCGTAGGGGCCCTCTTCGGCGCCTCGCTCATCGGCCTGGTCCTGACCGTGGCCATGGTGGTGATCACCGAGTACTACACCGCTACCGAGTTCTCCCCCGTGCGGCATATCGCCGAGGCATCCACCACCGGTGACGGCACCAACGTCATCGCCGGCCTGGGCGTGTCCATGAAGTCCACCGCACTGCCGGTGCTGGCGGTCTGCCTGTCGATCTGGGGCGCGCACGAATTGGCCGGCCTCTACGGCATTGCCATCGCCGCCACGGCCATGCTCTCCATGACGGGCATCATCGTCGCCCTGGATGCCTACGGCCCCATCACCGACAATGCCGGCGGTATTGCCGAGATGGCCGACCTGCCCCCAGAGGTACGCAATACCACCGATGCCCTGGATGCCGTTGGCAATACCACCAAGGCCGTGACCAAGGGCTATGCCATCGGCTCCGCCGGCCTCGCCACGCTGGTCCTGTTCGCCGACTACACCACCGCGCTGACGCGCGAGGGCGGCGGGGTGGTGAACTTCGATCTGTCCAACCACATGATCATCATCGGCCTGTTCATCGGCGGTCTGATCCCCTATCTCTTCGCCGCCTTTGCCATGGAGGCCGTGGGTCGCGCGGCCGGCGGCATCGTCAACGAGGTGCGGCGCCAGTTCAAGGAGATGCCGGGCATCATGGATCGCACGCAGATGCCGGACTACTCCCGTGCCGTGGACATGCTGACCATCGCCGCCATCAAGGAGATGATCGTGCCCTCACTGTTGCCAGTGTTGGTGCCCATCCTGGTGGGCGTGGTGCTCGGCAAGCAGGCCCTCGGTGGGGTGCTGATCGGTACCATCGTCACCGGTCTGTTTGTGGCTATTTCCATGACCACCGGCGGCGGCGCCTGGGACAATGCCAAGAAATATATCGAGGACGGCAATTTCGGTGGCAAGGGATCCGACGCCCACAAGGCGGCGGTGACCGGCGACACGGTCGGCGATCCCTATAAGGACACCGCGGGTCCGGCCATCAACCCCTTGATCAAGATCATGAACATCGTGGCCCTGTTGATCGTTCCCTTGATCGCCTGAAGTACCCGTCCACGCTGGACGAACGAAAAAGCCGGTCATAGACCGGCTTTTTTCGTGGGGCGACATCCATCGGTGCGGTGGCCGCATCGGCAAGGAGCACCCAAAGCGGGGCTTCAGTGCAAGGCGGCCTCGTCGCCGCCACGGCCCTCCATGGCGCGCTTGATGCCACTGATGACGGAATCCAGCGCGCGGTCGAAGAGTGGGACGTCCTCGATCACCTGTGCGCGTCCCTGGTCGAATTCGGCCAGCAGCTTGCGGAAGTTGAGGTCGGCGACCACCTTGTATTTGCGGTCGACGAAGGTGAATTCGCCGGTGAAATCGCACTTCCAGGCCAGTTTTCCGCGGCGTGCCTGGTCAGTCTCCGCGTCGACGAACTCCACCCAGGTGCCCAGCGGCATGGTCTTTACCAGGTCGCCGTATTCGCTCTCCAGCTCGTCCCAGCCGTCCCAATCCATGGCCTGGGTGGAGGCGAGGATGATCTCCTCCATGAAGTCGTCGGGCGCATCAACCGCGTCCTCGCTGGCCGCCTGCGCTACCCCGGTGTCTGGGGCCCCGTCGGTCGGGTCCTTCGCCGGCGTGCCGGGGGCGGGCTGCGCCGCTGCCACGCCGCCGCGCAGACTGGCCAGGTGGAGCACCTCCAGGCGTTCGAAGATCTTCTCGGTCACCGCGCGGTCGTAGGCGATAAGGGTGAGGCCGTCGCGCAGGCCGTTGAGTACACGCGGGATCACGCGCACCAGGTTCTGCCGCTCACTGACCACCAGCTTGGGCTGCACGCTCCAGATGAGGTCGTCCGCCACCTTGAGGGCGGTCTGCCAGGCGGTGCCTTGTTCGTCCCCACCATCGCGCAGATAGATGTGGGTGAGCACGTCCTTCCAGGCGTCGATGAGCAGGGCACGGATGAACGGCGGCACGCTGCTGTCGGCAATACGGCCGCGAATGGCCTCGGCCACCCGCTCCCTGGCCTGTACCTGCAGCGCCTCGGCCAGGCGGTTGGCCTCGCGCTCCTGGTCGACGAACTCGGTGAATTCGGCGAGCAGCTCGTTGAACAGCTCGGGGTCGTCCTCGAACTCCGTCACCACCCGGCCGACCACGGACTCGATCATCTGCAGCACCGGCTGCGCCTCGTCTTCCTCGTCCAGCAGTGCCTCCTCGGCGCCGGCGTAGGCGAGCTCATTGAGCAGCTGGCGTGCCGGATGGCTCTTCTTGGCGAAGAACTCCTTGTCGATGATGGCCACCTTGAGCAGGGGGATCTGCAGGCGGGCGATGAGCCCTTTCACGCTGTCGGCAATGTGTGGGTCGTCGAGGATGAAGTCGAACAACATGCTGACGATGTCGATGGCATCGGCATCGGCCTGACCGAGCTGGCGCTCCGCATCGTCGCCGGGCGTCTGGGCGGCGAGGATCAGGCTGCTCTTGATGGAGGCCGCGCTGCCACCTGCCTGCTGCAGGCCCTCGTCGAGCAGGCCCGAGTCGGCCTGCAGGTGGCTCAGGGCACCGACGATGTCGTGGGGGGCCAGATAGACCGCGCCGCCCGCTTCGCCGCTCGTCGCTTGAGCGCCGGCGGACAGGCCTTCTGGGATGGCGGAGGTGGCCATGCCGGCACTGGCAGAACGGTGCTGGTTGAGCATCTGTTGCAAGGCGGTGAACAGATCGCCCTCCGGGGCTGCGGCGGTGGTGGCTGCGCTCTCGGTCTCGGCCATCTTCGTGCCTGCGTCGGTGGAGGCTCCGGTGGAGGTGCGGGTGGCCGCTGGCGACTCACTCGATTTGTGTGTCGGCGCCTTGATGCGCGGCAATACGCCGGCGGCGATGAGGTCGTCGTTGATGGCGTCGTAGAGGTCGCCGAGTTGCTGCACCACATGGGTGTCGAACAGTTTGTACACCAGCAGCCGCACCTTCAGCTCGCCCTGCAGGACCTCCACAGCCGCGCCGAAGGCCTCACAGATCACCGCCGGGTGCAGGGGATTGTTGTCCTTGTCGACGCCGTGGTCTTCGAGCAGGAAATCGTATCGCGCCGTGAGGGCATACAGGGCCTCACGGTATTGCATCTCCGCATTCGTGGTCATGTTGCTGATGGCCAGGGACTCTTCCAATTCTTCGTCACCGAGCAGGGTCGCCTGATCCAGCGAAGTCGTCGCCTGTGGTGCCGGTGAGCTATGGCCGTTCTCCAGGGCGCTGTTGAAGCGCG
>JANTGX010000163.1 GCA_024762755.1 Gammaproteobacteria bacterium | reverse complement strand
CTGTGACGCGGCCTGCCGGACGATGCCCCCCGCGGGGTCGCCGCTGCCGCGGCAGATGACCGCACAAAGCCCGCGGCATCATGCCGCGCCCCATGGTGTATAACAGCGCGATATAATGCGCTCGCCTATGATTAGGGCGTTTTGATCTTTCCCCCCGCCGCACACCACGGGTACCCTGTCCGCCCCTTGGCGCGCAACACGACGGAGCACACGCACAGCGACATGACCGACTACGCCCTCATCCTGGTGAGCACCGTGCTGGTGAACAACTTCGTGTTGGTGAAGTTTCTCGGCCTGTGCCCCTTCATGGGCGTCTCGCGCAAACTGGAGACGGCCACCGGCATGGCCCTCGCCACCACCTTCGTGCTCACCCTCTCCTCGGTCTGCAGCTATCTGGTCAACGAGTACCTGCTGGCGCCGCTGGGCCTGGAATACCTGCGCACCATCAGCTTCATCCTGGTCATCGCCGTGGTGGTGCAGTTCACCGAGATGGTGGTGCACAAGACCAGCCCGGTGCTGTACCAGGTACTGGGGATCTTCCTGCCCCTGATCACCACCAATTGCGCGGTGCTCGGCGTGGCCCTGCTCAACGTGCAGCAGCAGCACGGCTTCCTCGACTCGGCGGTCTATGGCTTCGGTGCCGCGGTAGGCTTCTCCCTGGTGCTGATCCTGTTCGCCGCCATGCGCGAGCGGCTCACCGTGGCCGACGTCCCCGAGGCCTTCCGTGGCCCCGCCATCGCCCTGGTCACCGCCGGCCTCATGTCCATGGCCTTCATGGGCTTCGCCGGCCTGGTCAAAGGCTGATGCTCACCGCCCTCCTCGTCCTCGGCTCACTCGGCGCCGTGTTCGGCCTGCTGTTGGGTTATGCCGCCGTGCGCTATCGCGTCGAAGGCGACCCGCTGGTGGAGAAGATCGACGCCATCCTGCCGCAGACCCAATGCGGTCAATGCGGTTACCCGGGCTGCCGGCCCTACGCCGAGGCCATCGCCAAGGGCGAGGCGGAGATCAACCAGTGCCCGCCGGGCGGCGAGGCGGTGGTCCTGGCCCTGGCCGACCTGCTCGGCCGCGACCCGCTGCCCCTGGCCGAAGAACACCCCAAGGAGCCGGAGAAGAAGGTCGCCTTCATCCATGAGGAACTGTGCATCGGCTGCACCCTGTGCATCCAGGCCTGCCCGGTGGACGCCATCCTCGGCGCCCCCAAGCAGATGCACACGGTGATCGCCGACGAATGCACCGGCTGCGAGCTGTGCATCCCCCCCTGCCCGGTGGACTGCATCGAGATGGTGCCGCGACAGGCGGACATCGACCACTGGGTCTGGCCCGAGCCGGAGACGCCGGACTACACCGCGGACGAGGAAGCAGAAGAGGAAGAAAAAGTGGCGGATCAGCGCGCCACCGGGACCGGGGGCAAACCCTGATGCGACGCCTGCATCAATTCAAGGGCGGGGTGGTGCTCAAGGGGCACAAGAAAGACTCCACCCTCATGCCGACGCAGCCGGCGCGCCTGCCGGCGAGCCTCGTCCTGCCTCTCAAGCAGCACATCGGCAGTGCCGCCGAGCCGGTGGTGGCCGTGGGCGACAAGGTACTTAAGGGCCAGCTCATCGCCCGCGCCGGCGACACCATCAGCGCCCCGCTGCACGCGCCCAGTTCCGGCACCATCCGCGCCATCGCCAATCATCCGGTGCCCCACCCCTCGGGCCTGCCGGCACCCTGCATCTTCATCGACAGCGACGGCGAGGAGCGCTGGCGGCCGCGCCAGCACCAGATCTTCAACTTCGCCGAGCTGCGCCCGCTGGAGCTGCGCGAGATCATCCGCGATGCCGGCATCGTCGGCCTCGGCGGCGCCGGCTTCCCCGCCTGGGTCAAGCTGGACCCGGAGGGGCGCGAGGTGGATACCCTGATCCTCAACGGGGCCGAGTGCGAGCCCTACATCACCTGCGACGAGATGCTCCTGCGCGAACGCGCCCTGGAGGTGCTGGCCGGTCTGCTCATGATGCGCCACGCCGTACAGGCCAAGCACTGCATCATCGCCATCGAGAACAACAAGCCCAAGGCGGTGCGGGCGCTGGCCGAGGAGATCCGCAATACCGGCGCCGACGTCGAAGTGGTGGAGGTGCCCACCATCTATCCCACCGGCAGCGAGAAACAACTGATCCAGATACTCACCGGCAAGGAGGTGCCCTCCGGCGGCCTGCCCATCGACATCGGCATGGTCTGCCACAACGTGGGCACCGCCTATGCCGTGTACCGCGCCGTGGAACTGGATCAGCCGCTGATCTCCCGCTACGTCACCATCGCCGGCAGCGTGGCCCACGCGCGTAACCTGGAGGTGCTCATCGGCACCCCCCTGGGCAACCTCATCGAGCAATGTGGCGGCAACCGACAGACCCTGCAGCGGGTGATCGTCGGCGGCCCCATGATGGGCGTCGCCGTCCACACCGACGCCGTACCGGCCATCAAGACCACCAACTGCGTGTTGGTGGAATCGGCCATGCACGACGTGCCACTGCCCTCGCGCGACGCCTTCAGCCTGCCCTGCATCCGTTGTGGCCAGTGTGCCGACGCCTGCCCCATCAACCTCCTGCCACAGCAGCTCTACTGGTATGCCCGGGCGCAGAACTACGACCGCGTGCAGGACTACCACCTGTTCGACTGCATCGAATGTGGCTGTTGCGACTATGTCTGCCCCAGCCAGATCCCCCTGGTGAGCTACTACCGTCACGCCAAGGGCAAGATCTGGGAGCAGGAAGAAGAAAAACGTCGTGCCGACCGCGCCCGCCAGCGCCACCAGTTCCACGAACTGCGCCTGGCGCGGGAGAAAAAAGAACGCGCCGCGCGGCACAAGAAGAAGCGCACCCCGGTGGCCAAGGGCGGTGACGACAAAAAGGCGGCCATCGAGGCCGCCATGGCACGGGTGCGGGCGAAGAAGGCCGCGCAAGAGGTGCCGCCAAAGAACACCACCGACCTGACGCCGGCGCAGCAGGCGAAGATCGATGCCGTGGACGCCGAGCGCGCCAAGGCACGGCAGGCGACCGAGACCACCCCGGCGGACGAAGAGACATGAACCTGATCACCCCCCCCGCGCCGCACATCCACTCCGGCAACCGCGTCTCGAGCATGATGACCAAGGTCATCCTTGCCCTGATCCCGGCCATCATCGCCTACACCTGGTTCTTCGGCTGGGGGCTGGTGATCAATACCGCCATCGCCGTCACCACCGCGGTGGCCAGCGAGGCCCTCATGCTGCGCCTGCGCCGGCGCCGCCTGGCCCCCTTTCTCGGCGACGGCAGCGCCATTCTCACCGGCATGCTGCTGGCCTTCAGCATCCCGCCCCTGGCGCCGTGGTGGATCACCGTGCTGGGCGCCGCCTTCGCCCTCATCGTCGGCAAACACCTGTACGGCGGCCTGGGCTACAACCCCTTCAACCCCGCCATGGTGGGCTACGTGATGCTGCTCATCTCCTTTCCGCGGGAGATGACCGCCTGGATGCACCCCTACATCCTCGAACAGCTGGAGATCGGCTTCACCGACACCCTGGGGATGATCTTCCTCGGCCACTACCCCTACGACCTCAGCCTGGACGCCCTCAGCTCCGCCACCCCACTCGACCTGGTGAAGACCGAGCTGGGCACCAACAACACCGTCAGCGAGATCATGGCCAACAATGCCCTGTTCGGTGACTTCGCCGGCACCGGCTGGGAATGGGTGGGCAATTGGCTGCTGCTCGGCGGCGTGCTGCTGATCTATCAGCGGGTGATCACCTGGCACATCCCGGTGGCCATCCTCAGCACCCTGTTCGTCATCGGCAGCTTCTTCTTTCTCGCCGACCCCGACACCTACCCCTCGCCCCTGTTCCACATCTTTGGCGGCGCCACCCTCATCGGCGCCTTCTTCATCGCCACCGACCCGGTGAGCGCCAGCACCACGCCACGGGGGCGCATCGTCTACGGCATCGGCATCGGCGTGCTGATCTACGTCATTCGCACCTGGGGCGGCTACCCCGACGCAGTGGCCTTCGCCGTGCTGTTGATGAACATGGCCGCGCCGACCATCGACTACTACACCCAGCCGCGCGTCTATGGCCACCCGGGAGGCAAGGCGTGAAGCTGAGCCGTTACATGCTGCGCAGCGCACTGATCCTCGGTCTCTTCGCCCTCATCGGCGGCGGTGTGGTGGCCGCCATCTATCAGACCACCGCGCCGCGCATCGCCGAGGCCGAACGGGCCTACATGCTGCGCAGCCTGCACGCCGTGATCCCGCCCAGCCTGCACGACAACGACATCTACCACGACATGATCGAGGTGCGTGACCCGGAACTGCTGGGCACCGACAAACCGGTGCCGGTATTTCGCGCCCGGCGCGAGGGCAGACCGGTGGCCCTGGCCATCATGTCCGTCGCCCCCGATGGCTACAACGGCGCCATCCGCCTGCTCGTCGGCATCCGCGTCGACGGCACCCTCCTCGGCGTGCGCGTGATCTCGCACCAGGAGACCCCCGGCCTGGGCGACGCCATCGAAGAGCGGCGCAGCGACTGGATCCTCGGCTTCACGGGCCGCTCGCTGAGCAACCCTGAACCCAAGGGCTGGCACGTACAGCGCGACGGCGGCGTCTTCGACCAGTTCACCGGCGCCACCATCACGCCGCGTGCGGTGGTCAAGGCGGTCTACAATACGTTGAGGTTCTACAAGCGAAACAAGGACTGGCTGTTCACCCGGCCGAGCGAGAATCCGGCGCGCGAGGCGCAGGACATCGAACACGCAGAATCGGAGGAGCCCCCCCATGAGTGACGGCCCGCGCGAGATACTCAATGAAGGCCTGTGGCGCAACAACACCGCCCTGGTGCAACTGCTCGGCCTGTGCCCGCTGCTGGCCGTCTCCGGCACGGTGATCAACGCCCTCGGCCTCGGCCTGGCCACCACCCTGGTCATGGCCGGCTCCAACGTCACCGTCTCCCTGGTGCGCAACCTGGTGCGCCCCGAGCTGCGCATCCCCACCTTCGTCCTGGTCATCGCCTGCTTCGTCACCGCCGTCGAGCTGCTGATGAAGGCCTTCGTCTACGACCTCTACCTGGTGCTCGGCATCTTCATCCCGCTGATCGTCACCAACTGCGTCATCATCGCCCGCGCCGAGGCCTTCGCCGCCAAGAACAACGTCGGCCGCTCCCTGCTCGACGGCCTGGCCATGGGCGTCGGCTTCAGCCTGGTACTGGTGGTGCTCGGCGGCCTGCGCGAGATCCTCGGCCACGGCACGCTGCTGGCCCAGGCCGACCTCATGTTCGGCCCGGCCGCCCACGGCCTCACCCTCACCCTGATCCCGGAGTACCGCGGCTTCCTCCTCGCCATCCTGCCGCCCGGCGCCTTCCTCGGCCTGGGCCTGTTGATCGCCTTGAAGAACGTCATCGACCGGCGCCATGCCGCACGCCGCGCCCTGCGCGGCGCCGTGAGCCCCGCCGGCCCGGCGGTGGAGACGGCCAAGCCCTGACCCCGGCGACCCCGTGCGCCGCCTGCCCGCCGCGGCAGCACGGCACCGCCCACGCCCTCTCGCCACCCCTCTC
>JANTGX010000162.1 GCA_024762755.1 Gammaproteobacteria bacterium | reverse complement strand
TGCCGTCGGCGCTGGCGGCGAAGCGCTCGCTGGCCACCGCCTGCTTGCGGATCACCGTGGGCCGATCCAAATCGCCATAGTTGACCTCGCCGTCGGGGCTGGTGGGGGCGACCAGCTTGACCGGCTTGTCGAGGGTCTCCACCCGCTCCTGCCCCAGACCGGTGGCGACCACGGTGACGCGCAGCCCATTGGACATCTCCGGATCGATGACGGTGCCCACCACCACGGTGGCATTGTCCGAGGCGAATTCCTTCACCGTACTGCCCACCTCGTCGAACTCGCCGATGGAGATGTCCATGCCGGCGGTGACATTGACCAGGATGCCGCGCGCCCCGGCGAGGTCCACGCTCTCCAGCAGCGGGCTGGCCACGGCGGCCTCGGCGGCGGCCCGTGCACGGCCCTCGCCTTCGGCATAACCGGTGCCCATCATGGCCATGCCCATCTCCGACATCACCGTGCGCACGTCGGCAAAGTCGACGTTGATCAGGCCCGGACGAGTGATCAGCTCGGCGATACCCTGTACCGCACCGAGCAGTACGTCGTTGGCCGCCTTGAAGGCGTCCAGCAGGGTCATGTCACGGCCCAGCACGCTCATCAGCTTTTCATTGGGGATGGTGATCAGGGAGTCCACGTACTCGGACAACGCCTTGATGCCCTGCTCGGCGATCTCCATGCGCTTGCGGCCCTCGAAGGGGAAGGGCTTGGTCACCACCGCCACCGTCAGCACGCCCAGCTCCTTGGCGATCTGTGCCACCACCGGTGCCGCGCCGGTGCCGGTACCGCCGCCCATGCCGGCGGTGATAAACACCATATCGGCGCCCTCCACCAGCTCCAGGATGCGCTCGCGATCCTCCAGCGCCGCCTGCCGGCCGATGTCCGGATTGGCGCCGGCACCCAGCCCCTTGGTCACGTTGTTGCCCAGCTGCAGCACGGTCCGCGCCGCGGCATCCTTCAGGGCCTGGGCATCGGTATTGGTGCAGATGAAGTCCACACCTTCGATGTCCTGCGCCACCATGTGCTCCACGGCATTGCCGCCGCCACCACCCACGCCGATCACCTTGATCACCGCACCCGCTACGTTTGTCTCCATCAGTTCAAACATGGCCTTCGCCCTCCTGTATGAAATTGTCTGCGTCTGTCCAAATCAAATGCCGTTCAACCATCCAAATCCACTACCCAAATGCCGTCTCAGAAATTGCCCTGAAACCAATTCTTCATGCGCGCCCACAGGCCCTTGCCGGCCCACTCTCCACTGCGCTGCTCGCGACGTTGCTGTTCGCCGGCGTGCTGGTGACCGTAGATCAGCAGGCCGACCCCGGTGGCGTGGATGGGATTGCGCACCACGTCCACCAGGCCGCTGACGTGCTGCGGCACACCCAGGCGCACCGGCATGTGGAAGACCTCCTCCGCCAGTTCGATGACGCCTTCCATCTTCGAGCAGCCGCCGGTGAGCACGATGCCCGCCGCGCACAGGTCCTCGAAGCCGCTGCGCCGCAGCTCCGCCTGCACCAACGACAGCAGCTCTTCGTAACGCGGCTCCACCACCTCGGCCAGGGTCTGGCGTGCCAGGCGTCGCGCCGGGCGATCACCCACGCTGGGCACCTCGATGCTCTCCTCCGGGCTGGCCAGTTGGGTCAGCGCGCAGGCGTACTTGATCTTGATCTCCTCGGCATGCTGGGTCGGCGTGCGCAGGGCCACGGCGATGTCGTTGGTCACCTGATCGCCGGCAATGGGGATCACCGCCGTGTGACGGATGGAACCATCGGTGAACACGGCGATATCGGTGGTGCCGCCGCCCATGTCCACCAGACACACGCCCAGCTCCTTCTCGTCGTCGGTGAGCACCGAATAGCTCGATGCCAACTGCTCGAGGATCACGTCGTCCACCTCCAGGCCGCAGCGGCGCACGCACTTGATGATGTTCTGTGCGGCGGACACGGCGCCGGTGACCATGTGCACCTTGGCCTCCAGGCGCACCCCGGACATACCCACCGGCTCGCGGATGCCCTCCTGCTGATCGATGATGAATTCCTGCGGCAGGATGTGCAGTACCTTCTGATCCGCCGGGATGGCCACCGCGCGCGCCGCGTCGATGACCCGCTCCACGTCGGCGTGGGTCACCTCCTTGTCGCGGATGGCGACGATGCCGTGGGAGTTGAGGCTTCGTATGTGGCTGCCGGCGATGCCCGCGTACACCGAGTCGATCTGGCAGCCTGCCATCAGCTCCGCCTCCTCCACCGCGCGCTGGATGGACTGCACCGTGGACTCGATATTGACCACCACACCCTTCTTCAGGCCGCGCGAGGGATGGGAGCCGATGCCGATGATCTCGATCTGACCCTCCAGCCCGGTCTCGGCGACGATGGCCACCACCTTCGACGTGCCGATATCCAGCCCCACCAGGAGGTTGTTATGCGTCCGTTTACTCATGCGTTACGCCCCTGCCCTGCCCTGTTCGTTGATTCACTCGTTTTGCCCTTCCCTGTCGGTGCCGTGCCGGCCTTCCAACGCACGGCGAATCCATTCGTGTAGCGCAGGTCGATGCGTTCGATCTGCGCCGCGTGTGCGGCCAGCGCCTGCGGCCAGGCCAGTGTGAAACGTCGTAGTACCGCGTCGTCGGCCACCCGCCCCAGGAGCAGTTGCACGCCGTTGTCCAGTGTCAGGCGCCAGGCGCGCCGCCGATCGAAACCCAGCTCCCGCAGCCCCAGGCCCAGGGCCGCCAAGTTGTCGCGGAGCCGTGCATATCGCGCCACCAGCTGCGGTGCCGCCGACGCCTCGGGGGCGAAGAACAGCGGCAACGCGGTCAATTCGGCCACCGTCGTGGGCGCCGGCGAAAACAGCTCGCCGCGCGGGTTCACCAGGGCCGTGTCGCTCGAGCCGTCGCGCCAGCGCGCCAGCGGCTGCTGCTCGACCACGTGCACGCGCAGGGTGTCCGGCCAGACGCGCCGCACCGAGGCCCGGTCCACCCACGGCAGCGCCTCCGCCGCCTGCTTCACCGCGCGCACGTCGACGTTGAAGAAGCCGCCGCTGGCCGGCCCGGCGAGGGCCGCGTGCAGGGCCGCCGTGGACAGATGACGGAACTCGCCCTCCACCTGCACGTGGCGAATGGGCAGGGTATCCACCTGCGCCAATTGCCAGATGGCACCGAGCAACAGCCCCCCGAGACCGACGAACAACACCAGCCCACCCAGCAGACGGCCATTCAGCCAGGCCGGGCGGCGGCGGGGCGCGGGCCGGCTCGCCGGCGGATTGCGTCGCGCGCCCATCAGTCGCGGGCCTCGAGGGTCTGGGCGAGAATGCGCCAGACCAGTTCGTCGAAGGCGATCCCGGCCGCCTGCGCCGCCATGGGCACCAGGCTGTGACCGGTCAGCCCCGGCACGGTATTGCTCTCCAACAGCCAGGGCCGACCCGCGCCATCGCGCATCACGTCCACCCGCCCCCAGCCACGCCCGTCGAGGGCGGCGAAGGCCCGCAGGGCGAGGGCCTGCAGGGTGGACTCCGTCTCCGCGGGCAGACCGCAGGGGCAGTGGTAATGGGTATCGTCGGCCTCGTACTTGGCGCTGTAGTCGTAGAAATCGCGTGGGGTCTCCAGGCGGATCACCGGCAGGACCTGCTCGCCGAGAATGGCCACGGTGAACTCCTCGCCCTCGATCCAGGCTTCGGCCATCACCTGGCTGTCGAACTGGCGCGCCGCGCGATAGGCCGCCGGCAGGGCCGCCGCCTCGGTGACCCGCGTGGCCCCCAGGCTGGAACCCTCGCGCACCGGCTTCACCGCCAGCGGCAGGCCCAACTCGCTGGCCAGCAGGCCCCAGTCGCTGTGTTCGTCGAGCAGGGCGAAGGCCGGCGTCGGCAGACCCGCCGCCTGCCACACCTGCTTGCTGCGCACCTTGTCCATGGCCAGCGCCGAGCCCAGCACGCCGCTGCCGGTGTAGGGCAGCTCGAGGGCCTCACACAGGCCCTGCACCACGCCGTCCTCGCCGAAGCGCCCGTGCAGGGCGATGAAGGCGCGGTCGAAACCGCCGTCCAGCAACACCTTCGCCACGTCCCGGCCCACGTCCACCCCGTGGGCATCCACGCCGCGCGCCCGCAGGGCCTCGTAGACGGCCCCACCGCTCACCAGCGACACCTCGCGCTCGGCCGACGGACCACCCATGAGCACGGCCACCTTGCCGAAGTCCTTGTTCATGTTTTTAACTCCGGCGTTTCAACTCGGAAGACGCAGAGGCGCAAAGGACGCAGAGTTTTTTTCAATTGGCCATGCCACAACCACGGATCCTGCAGATGGCAGAGAACCATTCTTTTTTCTCTCCGCGTACTCCGCGCCTCTGCGTTCTCCGCGTTGATACACGAGGCCCCAAACCAATCGCTCATGGCGCCTCCCCCACGATGTGGACCTCGCGCTGCAGGCTCACGCCCTGCTCGCGCGCCACGGTCTCGGCGACACGCTCCATCAGGGCCTCCACCTGGGCCGCCGTGGCGCCACCGGTGTTGACGATAAAATTGGCGTGCTTCTCCGACACGCAGGCCGCACCCTCGCAGACACCCTTCAGGCCACTGGCCTCGATGAGGCGGGCGGCGAAGTCTCCGGCGGGATTGCGAAACACCGAGCCGGCGGTGGCCTGCCCGGTGGGCTGAGTCTCGCCGCGTCGCGCCAGCAAGGCCTTGATGCGTGCCTGCGCCGCCGGGGTATCGCCGGGCGCCAGCTGCAGTTCGGCGGCGACGAACCACTCGCCGCTCGGGCCCTGCACGCTGCGGTAGCCGACGCGGTAGTCCTCGACAGCGCGCGTGCGCCGCACGCCATGCCGGTCGAGGGTCTCCACCCTGGCGACGATGGGCCAGGTCTCGCCACCGAAAGCACCGGCGTTCATGGCCAGGGCGCCGCCCAGGGTGCCGGGGATGCCGGCGAGGAACTCCGCCCCCACCAGCCCGGCGCGGGCCGCCTCGCGCGCCACCTTGGCGCAGCTCACCCCGGACTCCACACGCAGGCGGTCTGGGGCCACCCGTGTCAGGCCGTTGAGCACGCCACTGGTGGCGATCACCGAACCGCGAATACCGCCGTCGCGCACCAGCAGGTTGCTGCCCAGGCCCAGCCAGAACACCGGCTCGCCCTCGGGCAGCTGCGACAGGTACGCCGCCAGGTCGTCGATGTCGGCCGGACGGTAGAAGCGTTCCGCCGGACCACCGATGCGCCAGGTGGTGTGACGCGCCATGGGCTCCTCGTGCCGCAGTTCGCCGCGCAGGCCGCTCATCTGCAACGCCGCGTTCATTTCGGGGCCTCCGGAGAACCCGGGATGGGAACACGGAGGCCACGGAGACACGAAGACACGGAGATTTCTTTATGATTTTCTCCATGCCTCCGCGACTCTGCGATCTCCGCGTTCATTCCCAGCGCCTTTTTCAATTTCACTCCCCTCGCTGCTTGTGCGGATACCATCACTGCCTCCGGGGAACCCGGGATAGAAACACGGAGACCACAGGGCCGCAGTGACACGGAGATTTTTTTGTGTCTCTCTCCGTGCCTCCGTGTCTCCGTGGCCTCCGCGTTCATTCCCAGAGCCTT
>JANTGX010000161.1 GCA_024762755.1 Gammaproteobacteria bacterium | reverse complement strand
GTCCACCTCGATGGCGATGTGACCGAAGCCGTTGCCCAGGTCGTAGTGGTCCACGCCCCAGTTGTAGGTCAGCTCCAGCACCGTGTTCTCCTTCTCGTCACCGTAGCCGACGAAGGCCAGGGTGAACTTGCCCTCCGGGTAGTCCTTGCGCCGCAACAGGCGCATGCCGAGCACCTCGGTGTAGAAGGCGATGGCGCGGTCGAGGTCGCCGACGCGCAACATGGTGTGCAGGATTCTCATGATTCTTCCCCCTCGTGGGTGCCAATGATTCGACGTCTCCAGCCGACGGCGGCGCCGTCGGCCAGGCCACAGCTTAGCCCATCAGGGGTGGAACCGCCGCACCGCCGCCTGCAGCCGCTGCAGGCCGTCGCGCGGCGGGTGGCGGGCGTAGCGCAGGTGCTGATAGAGGCGGGTGACGAGGATCACCTGCGGCGCCAGATCGGGCCGTGCGGCGCGCAGGCGGCGGGAGAACTGTTCCGCGCCCTCGGCCGGGCCGCGCGCCAGGCCACGGCGGCCCAGCTTGGCACAGAAGCGGGCGTAGGCCAGGGCCACCGGGTCACGCCGCAGGCCGCCGCGGCGGAACACGCGCCAGGCGAGCACCCCCAACACGCCGCCGAGGGCGGTGAACAACACCGCCGCCAGCCCCTGCGCGTCGAGGTCGCCGAGGCCCAGGGCCTGCAGCAGGGTGGCCTGCGAGTCACGGTCGTAGCCCACCACCCATTGGTTCCAGTAGTGGTTGAGGTTGTCCCAGGCGAAACCGGCGCGGCGCCACACCGCCTGCGCCCAGCCGCTGCCGGCGAGGGCGTCGAGGCCGGGGATGCGCAGGCCGTCGGCGCCGCGGGCGTCCACTTCGACGCGCGCCGGGGGGATCACCGCCGTGGGGTCCACGCGCACCCAGCCGCGGCCCTGCAGCCACACCTCGACCCAGGCGTGGGCATCGGACTGACGCACCATGAAGTAGTCGCCCAGGGGGTTCGTCTCGCCGCCCAGATAGCCCGTCATCACCCGCGCCGGCACACCGGCGGCCCGCATCAGCACGCTGAAGGCGGAGGCGTAGTGCTCGCAATAGCCGCGCCGGGTGTCGAAGAGGAAGCCGTCTACCGGGTCGTCGGCCAAGTGCGGCGGCCGGCGGGTGTAGTAGAAGGGCTGTTGTCGAAACAGCGCCAATACCCGCTGCACGTAGTCCGCCGCATCCGCCGATTCGGCCCACAAGCGGGCGGCCAGCAGCCGCGCGCGCGGGGCGGCGGCGGCCGGTAACTGGCCATAGCGGGCGGCGTCCGGGGCCTGCTGCGCCTGCAGCCGGTAGTCGGGGAACGAGCGCAGCCGGTACTGCTGCACGCTGGCCACGGGCTCCCGGGCGAGCAACTCGAAGTCCGGCGACAGGCTGCTCTGGCGCGGCAGACTCACGGGCATGTCGAGGGCGAACAACCAGCGGCGCTGGTGGGGCTCCAGGGTCAGGGTGTAATCCACCGCCGTGCCATTCACCTGCAGGTCCAGGTTGCGCGCCGGCGGCCGCTGGTGCGGTGCGCTATCGGGGTTGCTCCAGCGGCGGCCATCGAAATGGGTCAGCGCGAGGGCGCGCCAATAGCGCTGCCCCGGCGGCGGCAGCGGGCCATCGAACTGCACGCGAAAGGCCACCGCATCGTCGTCGCCGAGGCGGCTGATGTTGCCCGGGCTCATGCTGTCGGAGAGCCCGGTGCTGGCGCCCGCGGCCTCCTCCGGCAGGTGCCACAACGGCCCGTCGATGCGCGGAAACAGGACGAACAACAACAACGCCAGCGGCGCCGCCTGGGCCAGCAGGACGAGGGCGTAGCGCAGGTCGGCCCAGGGCGGGCGCTCCGAGCCCGGCCGCGAGAGGGCCACCAGGGCGGTGGTGATGAGGATCACCACCAGCAGCATGTAGGCCCCCATGAGCAGCGACTGGTCGAACAGAAACACCGTGATGACGACGAAATAATTGAGGCCGATGACCACCGCCACGTCGCGCGGTCGCTGCATCTCCATCAGCTTGAGGCAGAGCATGATCACCAGCAGGGCCACCCCTGCCTGGCGGCCGAGCACGGTCTGGTAGCTGCCCAGGGTGGCCGCCAGGGCCAGGCCCACCAGCAGCCAGCGCAGGCCGCGCGTGGGCAGGCGCGCCAGGCGCAGCTCGAAGGCCAGACGCCAGGCCAGCAGCAACATCGCCGGCAGGATCAACAACCAGGGCAGGCGGCCGAGATGGGGCAGGAGGGACAGGCAGAGGGCCGCCAGCAACCACAGCCGCGCCGGGTCCACCAGGCGCCAGCGCCAGGCCAGGGCACGGCGCAGGTAGCTGCCCACACCCTCGCGCAGATCCTCCCGCAGACCGTGCAGCCGGCCCGCCCCGCTCATGCCCCGGTCTCACCGTACAGGGCCAGGGCGCGCAGACAGCGCCGGCGCTGGGCCGGGCCGGCGGCCGGCGCCAGGACCTCTGTGGGCAGGCGCAGGCCGTAGCGCAGGCCCTCGGCGTCGGCCTCCAGCACCCAGCGGGTGAGCAGGGAGAGGCGTGCCTCGACCCCGCCGCGGGTCGCCGCCCAGTCGAGCCACAGGCCCTCCGAGCGCTCGCCGTCGAACTGTTTGGTCACCAGGCCCTGGCCACGTGCCGAGGCCTTCCAGTGCACATGGCGTGGGGAGTCGCCGTGGCGGTAATCGCGCAGGCCGGCGAAGTCCACCGTGCCCCGGCCGTGGGTTCCCCCCGTGCCGGCGGCGTGTTCGCGCCGGCCGGGCAGGGGCGTCGGCGCTGCCGGCCGGGGATAGACCAGCAGCTGGGCGGCGAAGTGGGCATGGGCCCAGGCACGATACAGGCCGAGGGGAAAACGGGTCTCCAGGGTGATGGGCGGCAAGGCGTGGCGCCCGCGGCGCTCTGCGCGGTAGGGCAACTCCAGGCGCGCCCAGCCATCGGCGGGCACGTCGGCAGACACCGCCGCCTCGCCCGGCAGGCGCAGGGCGATGGCGTAGTGGGCGGCGTGGCCGGTGTCGCCGACGATCACCGGCAGGCGCGGCTGCTGGCCACAGAACACCGGCGCCAGGGGCCCCAGTTCCACGCGCAGGCGCAGCAGATTGCGGTAGGTGTGCAGCATGGCCACCAGAAGCAGGGCGGCGAGCAGAAAGGTGAGGGAGAAACCGAGGCCGACGTTGTAGTTGATGGCGCCGACGAGCATGCTCAGCAGCAGCCCGGCGAACACCAGCCCGCGCCGCGTGGGCAGGATGAATACGCGCCGCGCACGCAGGGTCAGCGGCCCCGCCTCGGGGCCCTCGCCACGCAGGAAGCGCGCCGGGCGAAACCGCTGGGCGAGACTCAGGCCCATCTCATCCCCCGCTCAAGGGATGGGCACGGACTGCAGCAGGCCCACCAGTTCCTCGCCGCCCATGCCCTCCGCCGCCGGTTGCAGACGGTGCACCACCACGTGCGGCAGCACCGCCTGCACGTCCTCCGGGGTGACGTGGTCGCGGCCGCCGAGCAGGGCCCAGGCGCGGGCGCTCTGCAGCAGGGCCAGGCCGCCGCGCGGCGACAGGCCGTGGACGAAGTGCGGCGACTGCCGGCTGAAGGCGATCAGGGCCTGCAGGTAGTCGATGAGCGCCTCGGCGGCGTGCACCCGATCCACCCGCGCCTGCAGGGCGAGCAGGCTGGGGGCGTCGAGCAGAGGGGCGAGGCCCTCGAGCATCTGCCGCCGGCTGACGCCGGCGAGCAAGGCGCGCTCGGCGCGCGGGTCGGGGTAGCCAAGGGAGAGGCGCATGGTGAAGCGGTCGAGCTGCGACTCCGGCAGGGGGAAGGTGCCGATCTGGCAACTGGGGTTCTGCGTGGCGATGACGAAGAAGGGGCGGGGCAGGGGACGGGTCTCGCCCTCCAGTGACACCTGCTGCTCCTCCATGGCCTCGAGCAGGGCACTCTGTGCCTTGGGTGTGGCGCGGTTGACCTCGTCGGCGAGGATCAACTGGGCAAAGATGGGCCCGGGCTGAAAGTGGAAACGACCGCTCTCCTGGTCGTACACGGCGACGCCGAGGATGTCCGCCGGCAGCAGGTCGCTGGTGAACTGGATGCGCTGGAACTGCAGGCCGAGCACCGCGGCCAGGGTGTGCGCGAGGGTGGTCTTGCCCACGCCGGGCAGGTCCTCGATGAGCAGATGGCCGCGGGCCAGCAGGCAGGCCAGGGCCAGGCGGATCTCCTGCGGTTTGCCCAGGATCACCTCGCCGGCCGCCGCCATGGCCGCATCGAGGCGGGCTTTTTCGTCGTCTGACATGACGTTCCTATCGGCGGCTGCAGGCCCTTCCTAAACCCTCCCGGGGGCTGTCGTGGCGCCGGGCGCGCTCAGGCGCCCTTGGGGGGCAGGTTGCCCTCTTGCTCGGCCTGATGGTCGGCCTGCACCTGCAGCAGGGTCACGGCGCAGTTGTGCAGGTCGTCGTAGTTCTCGCGGCCGGTGCCGTATTGCTGGTGGCCGCGGTAGTAGAACTGCGAACGGAACTGGTTCTTGCCCACCTTGGCGATGACGAAGTGGCACTCGCCACTCTCCCAGTAGAGCGCCGGACGTTCCACCAGCTCGCGGTCGTCCGGGTGCAGGCGCAGCTCCACGTCGGCCAGCTCGGCCGGCACCTGCCTGCCATACCGCTCGAGCAGGGTGGATTCCACGATGCTGATCTCGTCGGGGGTGAAGTCTTCGCTCATGTCGCTGCCTCGTCGGGTGTTGCGGGAAGGGTTGCCGATAGTGGGCCTTATCTTAACCCGAGCCGGCGTCCTTGACGCCAGGCCGGGGGAGAGGCGGCCATCAGCGCCGGCGTCGGCAGCCGCGCGCCCGCTGCAGCAGCTTGCTGCCGAAACGGCCGTTGATGTCGTCGGCGAGGCGGTCGAGGGGCTCGCTCTGTGCCGAGGCCGCGCCGAACAGGTCGCCCTGCGCGTCCGGCGAGGCCTCGGCGAAGCCGCTCACCCCCACGCCGATGAGACGCAGGGGCGGAAGACCACGGCGCCATTCGCGCTCGAACAGCGCCTCGGCGGCCTGCCACAGGGTCTGGGTGGTGGCGCTGGCCTGGGCCAGGCTGTGCGCGCGGGTCACGGTGCGGAAGTCGGCGTCGCGCAGCTTCAGCTGCAGCGTGCGCCCGCGGCGCTGCTGGCGGCGCAGACGCCAGGCCACCTGTTCGGTGAGGTCGAGCAGCACGGCGCGCAGCACCGCGGGATCGGCGACGTCCTCGGCGAAGGTGGTCTCGTGGGAGACCGACTTGGCCTCGCGCTCGGTCACCACCGGGCGCGGGTCGATGCCGTTGGCCAGCCGCCAGAGGTGGGCGCCCTGGGCACCCAGCTCCCGCTGCAGTTCGACCTCCGTGCGCTGGCGCAGGTCGCCGATGGTGTGCAGGCCGCGGCGCAGCAGGGCCGCCTCGGTGACCCGCCCGACTCCCCACAGACGCGCCACGGGCAAGGGATCGAGGAAGGCCTGCACGCCATCGGCGGTGACCTCGACGAAGCCGTCGGGCTTGTCCAGGTCGGAGGCGATCTTGGCCAGGAACTTGTTCGGCGCCACGCCCACGGAGACCACCAGGCCGAGCTCCTCGCGCACCTCGCGC
>JANTGX010000160.1 GCA_024762755.1 Gammaproteobacteria bacterium | reverse complement strand
ACGTTTTAGCAAGGCGATGTAAAAATCCCGTGAACAAGACATCACGGAGCCAGCCGTCGCCGCCGATAGCGCCTGGGTCACACTATTCGCCACCGGTATTGGTTACCATGGATACCGTCAGGGCCCTTCAACAATGCGGATGGATCGACGACATGGCACGGATATTCTGGGTGGAGGACCAGTCGCACTGGGTCGAGCGGTTTCGCCCGCTGCTGCTCGGCGCCGACCTCGACAGTGGTGACAACCACCTCCAGGTCTTCCGGTTCTCCGATCAGGCGCGCCAGCACATCGCCCTGGCAACGGCAGAGGACGCCCCCGATATCGCCATCCTCGACGCTCACATGAACGGCTACGACCAGGCCGGTTTTTCCATTTCCAGTGCGCTGCAGAAAAAGTGGCCCGGCCTGCCCATCGTCTTTCTCTCCGAACACAGCGGCACCGAGCTGGAGCGCGATGCCTTGATGCAGCACGCGGCGCGCGACTTCATCGCCAAACACCAGCCCAATGTCGAAGAAGTGCTCTGCTGGCGGCTCAAGGCAGCCCTGCGCCAGGCGGCCCTGCAGGCGGCGCCGGCCCAGGGCATGCCCGAGGGGGTGCTGGTCTCCGGCGGCCTGCGCTTGGATACCGCCACATGGCAGATCTTCTGGCACGGCGTAAGGCTGATGAATCCCGACAATCCCCGCCGCCCCCTCGCACCCACGCCGCGCAAGATGCTGCGCTGTTTGCTGGAACGCTCGCCACGGCCGGTGAGCACGGCACAAATGGGTGATTACCTGCACGGCGCCCCGGCGGACTACGCCCATGCCACCTATCGCCAACACATCAAGACCCTGCGCCGGGCCTTCGACGCCGCCGAGGGTGGGCAGGGCAGCTTCATGCAGAGATGCCGGCAGGGTAGTGGCATCGTCACCTTCAGTGGCGACGGCGCCTATCAGTGGCTGGTGGAAAAGCCGGATGCCTAAGCCGATAAAGCGAAACGAGACCATGTCACACGCCACCGCCGCCCATCCCTGGCCGAGCATGCTCACCGCCCTGCTCGTCGCCGTCTACCTGTACGCCGATGCCGAGCCGGCACTGCGGGCCCACTATGCCCTGCCCGATGCCCTGTTCGCCCCCGGCTACCCGCTGCTCGCCCTGCTGCTGCTGAGCGCCAGCGTGCTCGTCGACCTACGCCGCGTGCATCAGGCCCGCCGGGCCTGCGAGGCACAGGGCGCCGCCCACGCACGACAGGTGCGCGAACTGCTGCAGAGCAAGCAACAATTGCAACACAAGGTGGGAAAATATTCGGACCATACCGACAAGCTCAAGCTGTTCATCAGCGATCGCCTGCTGGAGCACATCGAGTACGACGAAAAGTTCCTGCATTTCCGCAACATCGCCGCCGAGGTGCGGCACAACGGGGTGATCTGCTACGACAAGGTGATCGCCGCCTTGCATCGGGCCCGTCAGACCGCCGATGCGGCAGGGGCGGAAGCCATCGAAGATGCCCTCGATGCCATGACCTACCTGTGGGTCTTGCTGGACCTCTCCACCACCGACAATATCGCCCTCTACATCGCCAATCGCCTGTACGAACACGAGGAACAGTTCTACCAACAACAACTCACCGGCGAGACCCCCCGCACGGAACCGTCGCCCTTCTCGCCCACCTTCGTTCCCCGCCAGGCCGTGCTCAAGGCGGTGCGTGGCTTCCTCGAAGAAGAGGCGCTGCCGCCCCAGGCGGTGGCCGAGGACCTGACCTATCACTACGAGGATGCGCGCTTCCGCCTGCACATGGCGCCCACCGGCGTCCTCCTCGGCGAACCTGACTACCTGGTCCTGTTGGCAGAAAACCTGATCAACAACGCCCTCTTCTACGGCGAGAAGAAACGCAGCCGAAACCGTCACGCGCGGGTCGCCCTGCGCCTGTACGAAGCACACGGACGCATCGTGCTCTCCCTCTACAACAAGGGTCCGGGCATCAACGACGAGGCCCGCGAGAAGATCTTCCAGCTCGGCTATTCCAGCAAGCGTGTGCGCGAGCACAGCGGCAAGGGCTTGGGGCTGTATTTCGTGCACGAGATCGCCAAGGGCTACGAGGGCGAGATCCAGGTGGAGAACGTCGCTAACCGGGCGGAGACCTACGTCATCCGCATCGAACTCGCCGACGGCGAGAAACTGACCGAGATCATCGAGACCGAACTGGATACACGTCAGACGCCACGCTGCCGCCTGACGCCTGCCGAGGGACACGCGCCGCAGCGCGAGTATCGCTTCCGTCAACCCATCATCGGTATCGAACTCACCGCCCGTTCCACCCAGCAGACCTGCAGCCTGCGGCCGGCCACGCACGGCGGTGAGTGCCTCATCCTCGATCCGCAGGAGCCGGACCACCCGCGTTGGAGCCTGCAGATCACCCCGCAGAAGACCCAACAGAAACTCGCCTTTCGCCCGCTGGACGTGAGCGGCGTGCGCTTCACCGTCGCCCTGCCCAGCGCCCAATCGCGTCTCGAGCCGGATTATCACCAGATGGCCGACGATGCCCTGGACGACACCGAGGGACTCGGGCGCCACTTCGAGGGCACCGAGGCCTATCGCGACTGAGTCCAACCACGGCCCGCCACACGGCCGGTGGCGGGGGGATTCGGGTATACTTGTGCGCCTCATTTTTCCCACGCAGACGGCGGCAGACCTCCATGGAAAAGACCTACGAACCAGGCGACATCGAACAGAAGTGGTATCACACCTGGGAGCAGAAGAACTACTTCGCGCCCTCCGGCGAGGGCCGGCCCTACTGCATCATGATCCCGCCCCCCAACGTCACCGGCAGCCTGCACATGGGCCACGGTTTCAATACCACCATCATGGACACCCTGGTCCGCTACCACCGCATGCTGGGCGACAACACCCTCTGGCAGGTGGGCACCGACCACGCCGGCATCGCCACGCAGATGGTGGTGGAGCGCCAGCTGGAGGCCGAGGGCAAGACCCGTCACGACCTGGGGCGCGAGGCCTTCATCGAGCGCATCTGGCAGTGGAAGGAGGAATCCGGTGGCAACATCACCCGCCAGTTGCGCCGTATGGGTGCCTCGGTGGACTGGTCACGCGAGCGCTTCACCATGGACGAGGGCATGTCGCGCGCGGTGCAGGAGGTCTTCGTGCGCCTGCACGAGGAGGGCCTCATCTACCGCGGCAAGCGCCTGGTGAACTGGGACCCGGTGCTGCACACGGCGGTGTCCGATCTCGAGGTGGTCTCCGAGGAGGAGAACGGTTACCTGTGGCACATGCGCTACCCGCTGGCCGACGGCAGCGGCCACCTGATCGTCGCCACCACCCGCCCGGAGACGATGCTCGGCGACTGCGCCGTGGCCGTGCACCCCGACGACGAACGTTACGCCCACCTCATCGGCCAACAGGTGCGGCTGCCCTTCACCGAGCGCCTGATCCCCATCATCGCCGACGACTACGTGGACCCGGAATTCGGCAGTGGCTGCGTGAAGATCACCCCGGCGCACGACTTCAACGACTACCAGGTATGGCAACGTCACCGCGACGAGAGCGCCATCGCCCGCCTGCCCAATGGTGGGCTGATCAACATCTTCACCCCGGACGCTGCCATCATCGACACCGATAGCGAATTCGGCGAACTGATCCCCGCCGAGTTCCGCGGTCTGGACCGCTTCGAGGCACGCAAGCTGGTGATCGAGCTGCTGGGCGAGAACGACCTGCTGGAGAAGACCGACGACCACAAACTGATGGTGCCGCGCGGCGACCGCTCCGGCGCCGTCATCGAGCCCCTGCTCACCGACCAGTGGTACGTCAAGGTCGACCCGCTGGCCCAACCGGCCATCACCGCGGTGGAGGACGGCGACATCCAATTCGTGCCCGACAACTGGAAGAACACCTACTTCGAGTGGATGCGCAACATCGAGGACTGGTGCATCTCCCGCCAGATCTGGTGGGGCCACCGCATACCCGCCTGGTACGACGACAAGGGCGACGTCTACGTGGGCCGCAGCGAGGCCGAGGTGCGCGAGAAGCATGGCCTCGGCAGCGAGGTGCTGCTGCGGCAGGACGAGGACGTGCTCGACACCTGGTTCAGCTCCGCCCTGTGGCCCTTCTCCACCCTCGGCTGGCCCGAGCAGACCGAGGAACTGAAGACCTTCTACCCCACCAACGTGCTGGTCACCGGCTTCGACATCATCTTCTTCTGGGTCGCGCGGATGATCATGATGGGCCTCGAGTTCATGCGCGACGTGCCCTTCCACGACGTCTACATCCACGGCCTGGTGCGTGACGCCCACGGGCAGAAGATGTCCAAGTCCAAGGGCAACGTGCTCGACCCCATCGACCTCATCGACGGTATCGACCTGGAATCCCTGGTGGCCAAGCGCACCCGCGGCCTGATGCAGCCCAAGATGGCGAAGAAGATCGAGCGGCAGACACGCAAGGAGTTTCCCAACGGCATCCCCGCCTACGGCACCGACGCCGTGCGCTTCACCTTCGCCAGCCTGGCCACCACCGGCCGCGACATCGTGCTCGCCCCCGGGCGCATCGAGGGCTCGCGCAACTTCTGCAACAAACTGTGGAACGCCAGCCGCTACGTTTTGCTCAACACCGAGGGCCAGGACTGCGGCCAGGACGTCGAGCGGGAGATCGCCCTCTCCACCGCCGACCGCTGGATCCTCTCCCGCCTGCAGCGCACCATCGGCCAGATACGCGAGGCCATCGATGCCTATCGCTTCGACCTCGCCGCCCAGGCCCTCTACGAATTCACCTGGAACGAATACTGCGACTGGTACCTGGAGCTCTCCAAGCCGGTGCTCAACGACGCCGAGAGTTCCGCCGCGCAGCTGCGCGGCACCCGTCGCACCCTGGTGCAGGTGCTGGAGGCCCTGCTGCGCCTGGCCCACCCCATCATGCCCTTCATCACCGAGGAGATCTGGCAACGCCTGGCCCACCTGGCCGGCGTCGCTGGCGAGACCATCATGCGGCAGCCCTACCCCGAGGTGGACGGCGGCCTGGTGGAGGCCGACGCCGAGGCCGAGATGCAGTGGGTGATGGCCTTCATCAGCGGCCTGCGCCAGATCCGCTCCGGTATGGACATCCCGCCGGGCAAGTCCCTGCCGGTGCTGCTGGCCGATGTCGCCGAAAGCGACCGCGTGCGCCTGGCGGTCAACCGCCACTACCTCGAATTCCTCGCCCGCACCGAGAGTATTCGCATATTGGAAGAGGGCGAAGAGGCCCCGCAGGCGGCCACCGCCCTGGTCGGCGAGATGAAGCTGCTGGTGCCCATGGCCGGACTCATCGACAAGCAGGCCGAGCTGGCCCGTCTGGCGAAAGAGATCGAGAAGAAACAGAAAGAGGTCGAGCGCCTCGAGGCCAAGCTGGCCAATCCCCAGTTCGTCGAACGCGCCCCCGCCGCGGTGGTGGAAAAGGAAAAGGCCAAGCTGGCCGAGTTGCGTACTGCCCTGCAGAGCCTGAGCGAGCAACGCGCGCGCATCCAACAACTCGACTGAGCACCATCCCCTCGCCCCCCGGGCGAGGGGATCCCCACAGGGCCTGCCCCTCCGCGGGTTCTCCCCGAACCCTCCCCGCCAAGCCTCCTGACA
>JANTGX010000159.1 GCA_024762755.1 Gammaproteobacteria bacterium | reverse complement strand
GCTCGTGCCACATAACAAGGCATTGCAGCGGATCCGCAACTAGTAGCCGATTTTTGTTGTTTATCCATGTTCTGTGCCTTTTTTAAGTTGGTAGCAGACTGGTAGGCGGCCCGCTGAATTTTGGCGTTAAATCATTTCTTTCAACTGCCGCACCCGCCGGGGCGATATGCCGAGGATGCGCGCCAGCTTCTCCGCATCAGCATCGTCGTCTGCGTTCTCGATGGCGTGCAGGTGCTGGCCCTTGCTGCGCCGCGCGATGTAGGCGCGCGATGCGCCGTGCTGCTGCCGGATGGCCCGCTCGACGGCTTCCCATATCTCGGCGGGGATTTCCGGGGCGGTTTCCCGCGCGGTGGCGATGATGGCGGGCAGGTCATCGGCCATGGCGTTTATTGCGCCGTTGCTTGATAAGTTCGGACAGGTGCGCCTGCGGATTGTCTGGCAGTGGTGCCGGTGCGGCTTCCTGCGTGGCGGGCTCCGCTGGCGGCACGGCGGGCGCGGTGAGCGCCTTGCCGGCGGTTGCGGTGTATAGCCGGTGCGTGGCCAGGGCGTAGTTGAAGCAGTCCAGCGCCTCGTTGCGCGAGCGGGTCTGTATCCATTCCTGGAAGGGGCGGCCTCGCTTGGCCTTGGTGACGAGCTTTTCGGCGGCGAGCTGCGCGAAGTATTCGTCATCGAATGCCGGGTGGCGGGGGAAATGCACGTAGCCGTGGCCCGGTTCGGTGATCTTTAGGCGGGCGTAGATGATGGCCTTGCCCTGGTCCACGCCGACAGGTTCTGGCGCGATGCCTTTCTTGCGGCGTTGTCGCAGTCGTTGGCGGCGTCGGCGTTCGTCCTCCACCAGCGGGCGGCCCATGCCGGTGACGCCTTTCAGCGCCACGCACCAGCGGCGCTTTTCCACGAAGGCGTAGACCATGCTGGTGTTGTAGCCGGAGTCTATGCCGGCGCGGTGCACGCGGGCGTCGACCAGTGCCTCGTCCAGTTCCTCCCACACTTCGGGCCTAGCGGTATCGCCGCCGATGATGATGTGGTCGAGCAACCATGCCTCCTCGCCTTCGCCCCATCCGACAATGCTGGCCTCCAGCCGGTCTTTCTGCACGTCGACGCCGGCGGTGATTGCGGTGATGGGCGGCCTTTTCGGGTAGTCCTCCAGGCGCGCCAGCAGGGCCATGTCGTCGATGCTGTCGCCCTGCTCTTCCCACACCTCGCCGAGGGTGGTGTTGATGAACCGCTTGAGGTTGCTGGTGTCCTGGTAGGCGAGCAGCCAGTCGCGCCAAAGTTCGGCCCAGGTGAAGCCCAGGCCGATGGGCGCATACAGGCCGTTGAGGTGATAGCCGCGCACCTTGCGGTCGGGGTGCCGGGGTATCCAGCGGCCGGCGGCGAGCATGGCGGGCTTGTGGTGATCGTGGATCTGGCCGCCGCAGTGGCGGCAGGCGTAGAACACCTCGCCGGTGCTTTCGATGTGGATCAGCCCGTGGCTGCCGTCGTCGTGCCGCCAGCGCAGCACCTGCAGTTCGCCGCAGTGCGGGCAGGGCACGTGGTATTCGCGCATGTCGCTGGCGTTGTATTCGGTCTCGATGCGCGAGAGGCCCTTGACGGTGGGCGTGGATACCAGCAGCACCTTGCGGCGCGGGAAGGTCTTGGTGCGTTCATCGATGAGCCCGAGCGGGTCGCCTTCCTGGCCGACCTCCCAGGGAAAGCGGTCGACCTCGTCGCACAGCACGAAGCGGATGGGCATTGAGGCGAGCGAGGCGGGGCTGTTGGCGCCGCCTAGCACCAGCATGCCGCCGGGAAAGTCTTTCATGTCCTCGCTGTTGCCGGCATCGCGCTTGCTGCGGGCGTCGGCGATGTTGCGCAGTATTGGCGTTTCGTTCAGCAGCGGGTCAAGGCGCTGGCGCACCCACCGCTTGCGCACCTCCAGCGTTGGCGTGACCACCAGCATGGGTGCCGGGGCGTGTTCCATGACGTAGCCGATCCAGTTGAGGCCGACCTCGGTCTTGCCGATCTGCGCGCCGGTCATCATCACCACCCGCTGCACCGGGCTGGTGGTGCTGAGGCAGTCCATGATCTCGCGCAGGTAGGGCGTGCGGTCGGTGCTCCACCGGCCCGGCTCGCCACTGCCCTTGCTGGAGAGGATGCGGAAACGATCGGCCCATTGGCTGACGGTGGTGAGCGGCTTCGGCTTTGCAGCCGATGCCAGGGCCCGCAGCATTTGCGGCGCGGCCTGCGCGATGGTGACGTGGGATTGGCGCATCATGCCAGCACCTCTTCCGCCTTGCGTTCCATGTGGTGGACGAATTCGGCCTGCATATCGCGCATGGCGTCTGCCAGGCTGGCACGGATCTTCGACACATCGCCATGATGGGCCGCCAGCGTTGGCGCCAACCGGTCTGGCAGTCCGTCCGCCAACATGCCAAAGGTGTGCCCGATATCCCGCATGATGTATTCCATCTCGCTGCGATCCATCAGCAGGCCCGCCTGCTTGTCGCATTCCATGGCGGCCAGTTCCGCCTTGGCTTCGCGTTCCCTCGCCATGGCCAGCTTGAGGCGCATGGCGACGGCCTCGCGGCTTTCTGCGTGTTGTTCGTCCTGTTCCCCCTGCGCGGCCTGTGCTGCTTTCTCTTCGGCGATCTGCGCGATGCGGGCCTGGTGGTGCGGCTCGGGGCTTTCTGTGGCCTCCAGGGCGCGCGTGGCGGCTTGCGGGTCTATCCGGCCCTGGTTGTCGAGCGTCAGCCGCCCACGTTCGATCCATCGGGTGACGGTGCTGCGGTTGACGCCCATGTGGCGGGCGAACTCGGCCCGGGTCATCGAACGCATCTGCCACCCCCTTTTCTTTTTTCCCAGGTAGGTGTGTGTAAGTGGAACGCACGGGTGCACGTATGAGCGCACGCGTGAGCGCACGCCACGCGCCTATATGTAATAAGGAGCGCACGGCAGCGCACGCGTAATTCACGCGCATACATGAGAGACGTTTTTATTTTTAGTTGTGACAACGCGAACACACGCGCACGTGTGCGCGCGCGATTTGCCGTGCGCTGCCGTGCGCTACTTGTGAAATAAGGCGATTTGCCGTGCGCTGTGGTGTGCGCTGTGCCGTGCACATGTGCGCCGTTGTGGCGGTTCATTCCCATTCCGATGCCTCGCGGTCGCTGGCGTGGCCGTTGAGGGCTGCGTCGAAGTCCAGGACGCAGCCCGTTACCCATTCGATCTCGCCCTGCCCGTCGGTCTTTCGCATGTCTTTCTGCATGCCGTCGGCGGCGGCTTCTTTCATGGCGTCGTTGCCGGGCATGACGACGCGGGCGCGCTTGGCCGGCGGCCGGAAGTGGAAATTTTCGTAGATGCTCTTGTGCGTGCGCTGCCAGCCCTTAATCTTGCCAATGTGGTTGGCAAATTGCTTCTCGCTGCGCGGGTAGCGTTCGCCGGTGTCCCTGCACCAGGCCAGATAGGCGCGGTAGAGTGCCGAGCTGCGGCAGGGGCAGACCGGCAGGCCGAGGTCGCCTATCAGCCATTCCTCGATGAACACGGCAACAGATTCCTTTCCGAGGTCGATCAGGTCCTGCTTGGCCCGCGTCATGGGCGGCTTCGTCCATGGCCGGAAGTCGGAAAGGTCGCGCTGCATCAGTTCGTGATACAACGCCTCGACGCCGCCGTTGCGGATCTCCTCGCCGAGCTTGTCGTAGTATTCGGCGGGCATCTTTTCTGGTGTCCAAATGACGCAGTGGCGGCGGTCGTCGTTCTCCAGCATGAGCGGCGCCTTCTCGTTTGAAAGAAACGCGATATTCATGTGATTGCGTTCCTTGTAGGCGGCGAGGTTTTTCGGGTTGACGCGCACCCAGTCGCCTGTAATGAGCGTTTTCAATTGATTCTTGAGATGGTGCATCTCCTGCCGTGCGACGATCTCGTCGGCCAGGATGAACAGCTTGCGGGATGACCAGTCGGCGTTGAACTTGTCCTCGATGGCGCCCTGGTTCAGCACCATCGCGTATTCGCCGAATATCTTGGCATAGGCTTCAAAGAACATGCTTTTGCCGGTGCCCTGCGGGCCGTGCACCACAAGCGCCGATTGCATCTTGGCACCGGGATTCTGCAGCGGGTAGGCCAGCCAGTTGAGCACCCAGTCGAGAACCGCCTCAGCGTTGGCCTCCTGGCTGCACTGGTAACGCAGCAGGTCGAGCAGGGTCTCGCAGTTTCCCTTAACCGGCTTCATTGGCCAGCCACGCCAGGTGTTGAGCTTGCATTGCGGGTCGTCACCAGCTGGGTCGAATCCCACCTCGTCCAGGTAGTAGCTGCCGCGCGTGAGCCAGACCGAGTGGCGCTTGATGTCGTCACCGCGGATGCCGGCGGGCAGCAAGGCAAGCATCTGGTCACGATGCACCAGCTTGCAGGTCCAGTTATCGAACAGGTATTTACCGGTGCCGTCATCAATGGGCATGAACCGATCGACCGCATCATCAAGCGGCATGATGGCCATGGCGCCCGGGCGGTCACCCCCTCCCCCCTCAGTAGGGGCCGCCCCGCGAGGCGCGGCAGGTGCGCGGTATTCCCAGCCCGCCGCCTGAATTGCCGCCTCAACCTGTGACCGGATCAGGTGCCCGCCGCCGTCGGGGAAGTGCTGAAGGTCGTTGAAGTCGGTGAGCTTCTTGCCACCCCGATCCGACGGGAAATGCGGGACGCATACGGCACCCGATACGGCGAGCGTCGCCGCATTGGCCGCGGTGACGCCGGGGTTGCCGGCGGTAAGATAGTCATCGTCGGCACAGACCAGGATGCGCGCGCCCTTGTATGCCTTGGCCAGTGCCTGGGCAACGGGCAGCAGGTTGTTGGCATCAAAAGCGACGGCCGCCGGCAGGCCAGTGGCCTCGTAGAGGCTGGCAGCGGTGGCATAGCCTTCTGCTAGTAGGATAATGCCGCCTGGCTGGGCTGCGGCGAGCAGGTGGTAATGGCCCTGCTTCGACAGGCCCTTGGGCCAGTATTGTTTCTCGAGTTTCTTGCCGCGGTCTTTGCCGCGGATGATCTGTAGGCCGTGGATGCGGCCGGCGGCGTCGGACATCGGCACCGCCATGGTGCCGTTGCCGGATGGACTGAAGCGCACGCCATGGGCGCCGACGCCCTTGCGTATCAGATAGTCCGATTCACCATCGGCGGCATATTGGCGCCAGGCGTGTGCGGCCTTGACGGCTGCGCGGTCTGCATCCGCCTGACGCATGGCCGCGGCACGCTTGGCATTCTCGCGGTGTCTGGCTGCAATGGCCTTCTTCTCGTCATCGCTCAGGGCCGGGCGGTTGCCGCGCGTCGGAAGCTTAATCTTGATTGCGCCCTTGTCGTTGCCGCGCCAGATCCCATAGCTGCCGACGATGTACCGCTCACGCTTGCCATCCCGGTCTAGGTCAATGTCGCTCAGCCAGTACCAGCCGCGTTTCTCGCGGTCGCCCTCGACATAGCAACGCACCGGCTTGGCGGTGCCGACCTCGAGATGGTTGACCTGCAATCCGGCTGCGCATAGCTGGCCGAGCGCGTCGTCGTAGTTCGCCCAATTCATGCGGCAGTCACCACCCCGAGATTATCAGTAGTTGCCATTGCCGGCCGTCCCCACCCTAGCCAAATTCCGCGCCTTCGCCACC
>JANTGX010000158.1 GCA_024762755.1 Gammaproteobacteria bacterium | reverse complement strand
TGCGCCGGCAGGTCGAGCTGTCCCGAGGCCGCCGGCGGTTTGACCTGCAGCTGGATGACCAGGGTTCGCACCTTGTCGTTGTGCTCGATTCGGGCGATCAGTCGGCCGCCACTGGCCTGAGTCGCCACCAGCGGCAGCTTGAGCAGGTTGCTGCCCTTGGCCAGGTCGGTGGTCCATGCCAGATGTCTGCGACCCGGGTAACCGTCGAGGACCACGCTGTCTGGCAGTTCGATGGCGATCTTGGCATTCTGCATGCCGGTCTCGGCGTCGATCACCAGGGCGACCTGCTGCGGCTGATTGAGGCTGACGGCCACCATCTGCAACGGCGCCGGGGCCTGCCGATCCGTCGCGAGCTCACCCGGGAACAGGCCGACCACCAACCACAGCGCAAGGCCGGCCACCAGGGCGCTGCCAAAACCGATGGCGAAGCCGTGGCGACGATGCTGGTGGACGTTCTGTTCCACCGCATGACGCAGGGCCCGTTCGGCGAAGCCGGTACTGGGCGGCGGCACCGGCAGGGCGCGCAGATCGTCGCGTAGTGCCTGTTCGGCCTGCAGCCGCTGGCGGCAATCGTCACAGCCCTGCACGTGTCGCTCGAAGGCCTGCTGTTCCGTCGGCCTCAGATCGCCATCGAGATAGTCGTCCAGCCGGTCTTGAATATCGTTGCAATTCATGTTCATCACCTCTTGTGCGTAAAACGGCCGGGGCGGAAAAAAGGTTCCCTGCGGATCAGCCTTCGGCCAGCAATTCGCGCAGACGGGCGCGTGCACGATGAATGCGCGACTTCAGGGTGCCCAGGGGGATGCCCAACATGGCATGCAGTTCGTTCAGGCGATAGCCTTCAATATCGTGCAATGCGAGCAGGGTGCGGTGGTCGTCACTGAGTCTGTCGAAGGCCGCCTGCATGGACTGCAGGCGCTGTTCACGGGCCAGTGAATCGGCCGGCCCCGGGGTCGCCGAGGGTACGCTGTCGTAGAAGGCCGTCTCGTCGTCGATGGGCTGCAGGCGCGAGCGCGCGCGTCGGCGTGTGTCGTCGATGAACATGCGATACAGGGTGGTCACCAGCCACGGACGCAGCTTTTCGATCCGCGCCAATTCGGCCTGCCGCGGATAGAGTTTGACCAACAGGTCCTGCACCAGGTCTTCGGCATCGGAGCGATTGGTACAGAAACGAAAGGCCACCCGGTACAGGTGGTCGAGGTGCGGGCCCACCAGGGATTCGAAATCGGCTGTCGCTTGGTGTGGTGAGGGAAAGGTCAGCATCTTTTTCATGGATTGGATATTACGGAAAGGGAGAGGGGCACGCCCTCATGCCCGGTGAAAACACAACCGGCTTGCACTCCAACGCCCTTCGCGGTTAAAAGGTTCCAATGACGACGCACAAGTCCCGACGACGCCCCCGCCAGCGACTCAAACTGCGCCGCGTGGCCATCGACACCTATCGCGAGAACGTGGCCTATCTCAACCGCGAGTGCGAGATCTACCGCGCCGAGGGGTTCCAGGCCCTCTCCAAGGTCACCATCGCCGCCGACAGCCACCGCATCCATGCCCTGCTGAACGTGGTGGACGACCCGGCCATCGTCGGCCCGGGCGAACTGGGCCTGGCCGAGCAGGCCTTCGATCAACTGGGCCTGGCCGAGGGCACGGCGGTGAGCGTGGGCCACGCCGAACCCCCCATCTCCATGGACGCCGTGCGACGCAAGATCGCCGGCGAGCCCTTGAAACTCGAGGACTTCCGCGCCATCACCCGCGACATCGTCGAGAATCGCTATTCGAAGATGGAGATGGCGGCCTTCCTCGTCGCCTCGGGACAGAGCGGCCTGGACCGCGAGGAGATCCTCTATCTCACCCGCGCCATGACCGAGTCCGGCGAGCGCCTGCGCTGGCACGAGCCGCTGGTGGCGGACAAGCACTGTATCGGCGGTATCCCCGGAAATCGCACCAGCATGCTGGTGGTGCCCATCGTCGCCGCCCACGGCACCCTCATGCCGAAGACCTCCTCGCGCGCCATCACCTCCCCCGCCGGCACCGCCGACACCATGGAGGTGCTCGCCCGGGTCGACCTGCCGCCGGCCGAGATGCACCGCGTGGTGCGCCGCGAACGCGCCTGCCTGGCCTGGGGCGGCACGGCGAAGCTGGCCCCGGTGGACGACATCCTGATCGCCGTCGAACGCCCCCTGGGCATCGACTCGCAGGGGCAGATGGTGGCCTCCATCCTGTCCAAGAAACTGGCCGCCGGCTCCACCCACCTGTTGCTGGACATCCCCGTCGGCCCCACCGCCAAGGTGCGCCACATGCGCGAGGCCCTGCACCTGCGCAAGCTGTTCGAATACGTCGGCGACCGCCTCGGCCTGCACATCGAGGTAATCATCACCGACGGCATCCAGCCCATCGGCCGCGGCATCGGCCCGGTGCTGGAGGCGCGCGACGTGATGGCCGTGTTGCACAACGAGCCCGAGGCACCGCAGGACCTGCGCCAGAAGGCCCTGCGCCTGGCCGGGCGGATCCTCGAATTCGACCCGGACGTGCGCGGTGGCACCGGCTACGCCATCGCCCGCGACATCCTCGACTCCGGCCGCGCCCTGGCCAAGATGCTGGCCATCATCGAGGCCCAGGGCAGGCAGAAACGCCACGCCGAGCCCGGCCACCTGACCGAGGAGATCCGCGCCCCGCGAGACGGCGTGGTGAGCGCCATCGACAACTACCAGATGTCCAAGATCGCCCGCCTCGCCGGCGCGCCCATGGACAAGGGCGCCGGCGTCGATCTGCTGCGGAAGCTGGGCGACCCGGTGCGCAAGGGAGACCCCCTGTACCGCATCCATGCCGAATTTCCCGCCGATTTCGACTTTGCGCACAACCTCGCCGGACGTGACAGCGGTTACCGCATCGGCGAGCGGGTGGAAGAATCGGGGCTCAACCTGTGAGCCCGCCCCGGCCAGACACCCAACTCGTCGGCTTCGACGACTACGCCGAACAGGGCCGGCAACTGGCCGCGGCCCTCGGTATTCCCTTCCTCGCCGCCGAGATCCACCCCTTTCCCGACGGCGAGCGCAAGCTGCGCCTGCCACCGCCGCTGGCCGAACACCTGGTGATCTGCCGCAGCCTCAACGACCCCGACCACAAGCTCATCGAACTCCTGCTGGCCGCCGGCAGCGCCCGTGACAACGGCGCCAAACGGCTCACCCTGGTCGCCCCCTACCTCGCCTACATGCGCCAGGACATGGCCTTCCGCCCCGGCGAGGCGGTGAGCCAGCGCATCATCGGCCGCCTGCTGGCCGAACACGTCGACGCCGTCGTCACCGTGGACGCCCACCTGCACCGGACCCATGCCCTGGACGAGGCCATCCCCCTCGCCCAGGCCATCAACCTCACCGCCAGCGGCGCCATCGGCGCGTTCATCGCCCGCCAGCGCCCCCACGCCCTGCTGCTGGGGCCGGACCGCGAATCGGCACAGTGGGTGGCCGCCGTGGCCGAGGCCGGCGGCGGGCTGGAGTACGGCGTGGCCGAGAAGACCCGTCGTGGCGACCGTGACGTGGACGTACAGCTACCCCCCCTCACCTACCGCGGCCGCCAGGTCGTCCTGGTGGACGACGTCGCCAGCACCGGCCGCACCTTGGCGGTGGCCGCGCAACGCCTGCACGAGGCCGGCGCCAGCAGCGTCGATTGCGTGGTCACCCACGGCCTGTTCGTCGGCGATGCCCTGGCATCCCTGCACCGGGCCGGCGTGGATGCCGTCTGGAGCACCGACAGCGTCAACCATCCCAGCAACCGCATTCCCCTGGCCGAACTATTGGCAGAGGCCCTGCGAGGGCTGGTCGTCCCGGTTGGGCAATGAACCCGTTGACATTCGCCTCCACACTCCGCCTTGCCGGCGAAAATCGGTAGACTGAACACCCCGGACGAGATCAGACCGCCATGCCCTTCTCCCCCCTCCATCTGCTGCTTTTCATCTTCAGCCTATCGCTGCTCATCGCGGTAGTGCAGGTGGGGGCGGTGACCATCGCCTTCGAGCGCCTGGGACTGTCGCAGAATTCCGCCTTCCTGTTGCTGTTCGCCTCGCTCTTCGGCAGCGCCATCAACCTGCCCCTGTTCAGTATCCCCGCCGAGGCGCCCAAGGAACCGGTGGACCCCGAGTTGTACGGGCTGCTGCGGCAGACGTATGGCGAGTTTCAGGGCCGCACCCTGATCACCCTCAACGTGGGTGGTGGGCTGGTCCCCATCCTCTTCTCCCTCTATCTTCTGCAGCACAACCCGCTGGATCTGAGCCGGGTGGCCATCGGCGTGGCCGGGGTAGCTCTCATCAGCCGTCTGGCCAGCCGGCCGGTGCCGGGGCTGGGCATCGGCATGCCCGTCTTCGTCGCCCCCGTGAGCGCGGCCGCGCTGGCCGTATTGCTCGACCATGGACAGAGCGCCCCGCTGGCCTACATCAGCGGCACCCTGGGCGTGCTCATCGGTGCCGACCTGCTGCGCCTGCGCGACATCGCCCGCATGGGCGTGCCCATGGCCTCCATCGGCGGTGCCGGCACCTTCGACGGCATCTTCCTCACCGGTTTGGTGGCGGTGTTGCTGGCTTGATTGCAGCAGCCGCTGCGCCCTACAGTATCGGGCGGGCGATGCCGATCAGAGTACGTCGCCCCCTCACCGCAAGAGACCGCCCATGACGGAGCCGAGCCCCCTGTTCGATCACCAGGACACCCTGCACGCCCTCAACGAGAACTGCCCCCTGGCAGAGAAACTGGGCAACGTGCACCGCGCCATTCAAGCCCAGTGTCCGTTCATCGATCGCTTGGCAGTGGCCATCTACGAGCCCAAGACCGACCTGCTCAAGACCTATCTGCACAGTAGCGGCGGCCAGCCCAGTCCGCTCAGCCACTACGACACGCGCCTGGCCGATGCGCCATCGCTGGCGGCCATCGCCGAGCAGCGCCGGCCGCGGGTGGTCAACGACCTCGCGGTCTTCCGCCAGGGTGAAGGCCTGCACACCCAGCGCATCGCCGCCCAGGGCTATGCCGCCAGCTACACCCTGCCCATGTTCCTCAATGACGTCTTCTTCGGCTTCGTGTTCTTCAATTCCTACGAAAAGGGCGTTTTCAGCGCCGAGGCCTTGCACTACTTCGACCTCGTCGGCCACCTCATCTCGCTGCTGGTGATCAACGAACAGACCACCGTGCGCACCCTGTTGGCGACGGTGAAGACCGCCCACGACATGACCCACTACCGCGACACCGAGACCGGCGCACACATCGACCGCATGTCGCGCTACGCCCGCCTCATCGCCCTGCACCTGGCCGACGACTACGGCCTGGACGACGCCTACATCGAGAAGGTGTTCCTCTTCTCGCCGCTGCACGACATCGGCAAGATCGCCATCACCGACAAGATCCTGCACAAGCCGGGCGCCCTCGACGAAGACGAACGCCGCATCATGCAGACCCACGCACGCAAGGGACGCGAGATCATCGACAACATGCTCGAAGACCATGGCCTGGAGACCTTCGACAACGTCGACATCCTGCGTAACATCGCCGAATTCCACCACGAGGCCCCCAACGGCAGCGGCTACCCGCGCGGCCTAAAGGGCGCCGAGATCCCCCTGGAGGCGCGCATCACCGCGGTG
>JANTGX010000157.1 GCA_024762755.1 Gammaproteobacteria bacterium | reverse complement strand
TATCCACGCCAAAGATGTACAAGCGGACAGAAGCCGTTACGGACATGTCCTGGAGAGCTTCGTATTCGGTGAACTACTCAAGCACTCGACAACTGCCGATGATAACTATCAGCTCCTGTACTACCGGGATGCGGATAAGTTCGAGGTTGATGTCGTGATTGAGAACAGCGCAGGACAACTGGTCGGCGTCGAAGTAAAAGCCGCTGCCACCGTTAAAGAGCGAGACCTGCGTGGCTTGAAAAAACTTGCCAGCCTGGCTGGTGATCAGTTCACAGCAGGTGTGTTGCTATACGATGGTGATGAAACATTGCCTCTGGGGAACAACCTTTGGGCTGCTCCCTTGTCCACCCTCTGGGGCTCGTAAAGCAGGCCATCAATATGCCTGCTCAACTGATCGCCAGAAATACCATGATTACGCTAATCTGCCATTCATGGTATCGCTGCTTTTCATACTATAGTGCACAGAAAATACCATGAAAAATACCATTGATGATGCAGATTACATCATCAACATGATTGATTTAACCCTTATTATTCAATAGATTATAAATTTCTGTCACTCCCACTCTATTATCAATAAGCCTTTTTTGTCTTTTATATTCAATGACTTATTTTCCTGCCAAATGATAATACCATGAAAATACCATGTTCAGAAAATCCTTCAAAATGCTCGAAAAAATTTCCGATTGAACGCTGATACACAGCACCTTAGGCCACCTTCCGGGCTTTGACTTCCAGGTGAATCCCTTCCTGCTCCTGCAGGTATTGGATCACCGCAAACAGATTACTCGCCTGAGGGTTTCCTTTCGGACCGAACATACGCATAAGACTCTTGCTCGATTTATCAAAGACCCGGGACAGTTCCTCGAACCCGATCGTCGCGTTGATATAGTCGCGCAGCACAGCCTTGCCGGTATCGACATCCCCGGCGAGCAGGCATTCGACCCCTTCTTGCAGCAGGGCCTTGCGAAACGCTGGATCCCGTTGGGCGCGCGCCTGAATGGTATCCTTAAAATCTTTCGTTAGAGCCATCATTTCACCTCTTGCCGTTTCCGGCGCTTATAGTCACGCCAGTGCGCTTTTGCGGCGCAAATATCCGCATCCTGGCACTTCTTGGTACCACCCGCGAGCAATATCACCAACCGATCCCCGTCCTTGCCAAAGTAGATCCGATAGCCAGGACCAAAATCAATCCGGTACTCATAGACGCCGGCACCAACACCTTTCACGTTAGAGAAGTTACCTTGCTCCATCCGATGGACGGCTGTCGTCACCTTGACCGCAGCGGCCACATTCAGGCGATTGAACCATTTGGCATAAGGGCTGCGCCCTTGAGCATCGAGGTACTCTCTAACCTCTGTCATGTGATCCATATAGTAGCATATATGTTACCTTTTGCAATGCCGTTGTGCACGATCAATACCATGGCAGCACCAATGCGCCACTCATGGTATCGCTGCTTTTTGCGTTTTTACGCGCGGCGGATACCATGAAAAATACCATTGATGATGCGATTATATTGTTGATAGAGAGTTTTTTATTATTCTAATTCAATAGGTTATGAATTCCTCCTACTCCCACTCTATAGTCGCCGGCGGCTTGCTGGAGATGTCGTAGGCGACGCGGGAAATGCCCGGCACCTCGTTGATGATGCGGCGGGAGACGGTCTCGAGAAGTTCATAGGGCAAGTGGGCCCAGCGTGCGGTCATGAAGTCGATGGTCTCTACGGCGCGCAGGGAGACCACGTAGTCGTAGCGACGTCCGTCGCCGGTGACGCCGACGGATTTTACCGGCAGGAATACGGCGAAGGCCTGGCTGACTTTGTGGTACCAATCGTGGTTATGTAGTTCTTCGATGAAGATGGCATCGGCCGGGCGCAGGATGTCGGCATATTCCTTCCTGACCTCACCGAGAATACGCACGCCGAGGCCGGGGCCGGGGAAGGGGTGGCGGTAGACCATGTCGTAGGGCAGGCCCAGTTCGGTACCCAGTTTGCGCACCTCGTCTTTGAACAATTCGCGCAGGGGCTCCACCAGCTTCAGCTTCATATAGTCAGGCAGGCCACCCACGTTGTGGTGCGACTTGATGACGTGTGCCTTGCCGGAGTTTGCCCCGGCGGATTCGATGACGTCTGGATAGATCGTCCCCTGAGCCAACCATTTTGCGTTAGGCAGCTTGGCCGACTCTTCTTCGAAGATGTCGACGAACAGATTTCCGATGATCTTGCGTTTCTTCTCCGGGTCCGACTCGCCGGCGAGGGCATCCATGAAGCGTTGTTCGGCGTCCACGCGGATCACCTTCACGCCCATGTGGCGGGCAAAGGTGGCCATCACTTGATCGCCCTCGTCCAGGCGCAGCAGCCCGTTGTCGACGAATACGCAGGTCAGTTGATCGCCGATGGCTTTGTGTAGCAGGGCCGCCACCACCGAGGAATCGACGCCGCCAGAGAGGCCGAGGATCACTTCGTCCGCACCAACCTGCTCGCGGACCTGACGGATGCTGTCGTCGATGATATTGCCCGGCGTCCACAGGGATTCGCACCCGCAGATCTGGTGCACGAAGCGATCGATGATGCGCTGACCCTGCAAGGTGTGGGTCACTTCGGGATGGAATTGGATGCCGTAAAAATGGCGCTCCTCGTCGGCCATGCCCGCGATGGGGGCATCATCGGTGGACGCCATGAGTTTGAAGCCGGGGGGCATTTCTATCACCCGGTCGCCGTGGCTCATCCAGACGTCGAGCAGGCCGTAGCCCTCGGGGCTGGTGTGGTCTTCGATATCGTGCAGTAGGGCGGTATGGCCACGGGCACGCACCTGGGCATAGCCGTATTCGTGATGGCTGGCATTCTCGACCTTGCCGCCGAGCTGGGCGGCCATGGTCTGCATGCCGTAACAGATGCCCAACACCGGGACGCCCATTTCGAAGACCGCTTGTGGCGCCTTCGGGGCCTCAGCGGCGGTGACCGACTCTGGTCCGCCAGAGAGAATGATGCCCTTGGGGGCAAAGGCACGTACGGCGGCATCGTCCATCATGTCCCAGGCGTGCAGTTCACAATAGACGCCGGCCTCGCGTACACGGCGGGCGATGAGTTGGGTGTATTGCGAGCCGAAATCGAGGATCAGGATGCGTTGGGAATGGATGTCTTTGTCGTCGCGGGTCACGATAGCGGAGTCCGTGGAAGGCTGAGAATAAAATCCGCTGTACCGAATGGCGCATCCGGCACAGTAGGTCGTTTAGACGTGAGAGGCTGAGTGGTCCGCCTGACGGCTGCCAGCATTCTCAGGCGCGATAGTTGGGTGCTTCCTTGGTGATGGTGACATCGTGCACATGGCTCTCACGAATGCCCGAGCCGGTGATTCGCACAAACTGTGGCTTGGTGCGCATCTCATCGATGTTGGCGCAGCCCGTATAACCCATGCTCGAACGCAACCCGCCCAGCAGCTGATGCACCACCGGTGCCAGTGGACCCTTGTAAGGCACGCGGCCCTCGATGCCCTCGGGCACTAGCTTCTCGGCATCGCTGTCTTCCTGAAAGTAGCGGTCGCTGGAACCCTCGCTGCCGGTCATCGCGCCAAGGGAGCCCATGCCACGATAGGACTTGTAGGAGCGCCCCTGAAACAGTTCTACCTCACCCGGCGCCTCTTCGGTGCCGGCGAACATACCGCCCACCATGATGCTGTAGGCACCGGCGGCAATGGCCTTGGCCACATCACCGGAATAACGAATGCCGCCATCGGCGATGAGTGGGATTCCCGTACCGGCGAGGACCTTGGCCACGTTGGCCACGGCACTGATCTGCGGTACGCCAACGCCGGCGACGATACGCGTCGTGCAGATGGAGCCGGGACCGATGCCCACTTTGACGCCGTCGGCACCGGCCTCCTTCAGGGCCAGCGCCGCCTCGGCGGTAGCAATGTTGCCGCCGATCACGTCGACCTCGGGGAAGTGCTTCTTCACCCAGGCCACACGGTCCAGCACCCCCTGGGAATGACCGTGCGCAGTATCCACCACGATGACGTCCACCCCAGCCTCCACCAGGGCGGCGACGCGCTCCTCGGTGCCGGCACCCGTGCCCACCGCCGCGCCGACGCGCAGTCGGCCCTGGCTGTCCTTGCAGGCATTGGGATATTCCGATGCCTTCTGGATGTCCTTTACGGTGATCAGGCCACGCAGGTGAAAGTCGTCGTCCACCACCAGCACCTTTTCGATGCGATGTTTGTGCAGCAGGGCCAGCACCTCTTCATTGTCGGCGCCCTCTTTGACCGTCACCAGCTTGTCCTTGCCGGTCATGATGCTGGAGACGGGCTTGTCCATGCCGCTCTCGAAACGCAGGTCGCGGCTGGTGACGATGCCGACCAAGTTGCCGCCGTCGACCACCGGTACACCCGAGATGTTCTTTGCCCGGGTCAGGGCGAGCACCTCACGGATGCTGGTGTCGGGGCTGACGGTGATGGGGTCCTTGATCACCCCGCTTTCGTATTTCTTGACCTGCAGTACCTGGGCCGCCTGCTGCTCACCGGTCATGTTCTTGTGAATGATGCCGATGCCACCCACCTGGGCCATGCTGATGGCCAGGCGCGCCTCCGTGACCGTATCCATGGCCGCCGAGACCAGGGGGATATTGAGGTCGATGTTGCGGGTCAGTGCCGTCGCCAGGCTCACCTCTTTGGGCATAACCGTTGAGTGCGCGGGAACCAGCAATACATCATCGAAGGTGAGGGCTTCCTGAGCGATTCGCATAATAGTGGGATTCCAGTAGAGTCAAGCATTTAGTTGGCAGCGGATTATATAAGTTTGACCTCTTGGCGGTAAACCGGTACTTTCGGGCATGCCAGTTCGAAGGATGAGCCGTGGTGGCCAGTTCCACCAAGAAAAACAAGACCCTAGTCAGGAAACATCACCGGAGGAGGAAGCATGAAGAAGATCACGATCGCTATTTTTGGTGCCCTGCTGATCACCCTGGGCGGTTGCACCACTGCCGCCAACAAGGGTGGCAATGAGCAGGCCGCTGCCGCCGCAGCCACCATCAAGGCCGCCGAGGCCGCCATCGACAAGGCTGCCAGCGTCGAGGGTGAATGGCGTGATTCGCGGAAATTCCTCAAGAAGGCCAAGGCCGCGGCCAGCAAGGCCGACTACGCCACTGCCATCAAGTTGGCCGAAAAGGCCAAGTTCCAGGGCGAGATGGGCTACCAGCAGGCCATGGAACAGAAGGACGCCGGTCCCTGGCTGTTCTGAGCAGGAACGACCGCGATACACCGCAGGGGCGGGCCGTATATCGGTCCGCCCCTGCGCGTTTCTAGCCGTGTAAACTCTCCAGTATGAGCCGTATCCCCGACACCGTTCTCCCCCGTCAGATCTATTCCGTCAGCGACCTCAACCGGGAGGTCCGCGCCTTGCTCGAGGGCAACTTTCCCCTCCTCTGGGTGGAAGGAGAGATCTCCAACCTCGCCCGCCCCGCCTCCGGCCACATCTACTTCACCCTCAAGGACGAGCAGGCCCAAGTTCGCTGCGCCATGTTCCGCATGCGCGGCAGGATGCTGGATTTTCAACCGCAGAATGGCACGGCCGTGCTAGCCCGTGTGCGCATCGGGCTGTACGAGGCGCGCGGCGAGTTTCAACTCGTCGTCGAACAGATGGAAGAGGCCGGTGATGGCCGCTTGCG
>JANTGX010000156.1 GCA_024762755.1 Gammaproteobacteria bacterium | reverse complement strand
ACCCGCTGACGAGGTAGCCCCATGCAAACCTTCCTCCACCTCGCCCTCGCCCTCGCCCTCGGTCTGCTCATCGGCACCGAGCGGGGCTGGCAGGCACGCGAACGCGCGGAGGGTAGCCGTATCGCGGGCATCCGCACCTTTGGCCTGCTGGGACTGTTGGGCGGTCTGTGGGGCCTGCTCGCCGAGGATCTGGGGCCGGTATTGCTGGGCTTCGCCTTTCTCGGCCTCACCGCGGTGATGATCACCGCCCACATCCTCGACCATGCGGCCGACCAGGACGCCGGCATCACCACCGTGGTCGCCGCCCTGCTGACCTTCGTCCTCGGCGCCTATGCCGTGGGCGACGAACCCGCTCTGGCCGCGGCCGTGGCGGTGGCCACCACCCTCCTGCTCAGCCTCAAGCCCACACTGCACCATTGGCTGCAAAGGCTGACCGAGGGGGATCTGAAGGCCGCCCTCAAGCTGCTGCTGATCTCGGTGGTCATGCTGCCGGTGCTGCCGGACAAGGGCTATGGTCCGTGGCAGGCACTCAATCCCTACCACATCTGGTGGATGGTGGTGCTCATCGCCGGCCTCTCCTTCGCCGGTTACGTGGCCGTGCGTATCGTCGGCACCCAGCGTGGAATCCTGCTCACCGGGCTACTCGGCGGCCTGGTGTCTTCCACTGCGGTCACCCTCAACTACGCCCGCATGGCCCGACATCTGCCCCTCGGTCGCCTGCTCAGTGCCGGTGCCCTGGTGGCCTCGGCGACCATGTTCCCCCGCGTCATGCTCGAGATAGCGGTGGTCAATCCCGGCCTGCTCACCCTGGCGCTACCGCCCCTGGGCCTGATGGGTCTGGTGGCCACCCTCTACAGCCTCTGGCTCTGGCGGCGCGAGCGGGAGCGGCCGCCGGCCGAGGGGCTCGATCTGCAAAATCCATTGGAGCTGAAATCGGCCCTGCAATTCGGCCTGCTGTTGGGCCTCATCATGGTGCTGTCCGAGGCCTTCCGTGCCTGGCTGGGCAATCCGGGCATCTATCTCCTGGCGCTCATCTCCGGCATCGCCGACGTGGATGCCATCACGCTGTCCCTCTCGCACATGGCGAACAGCGATCTCACCGCCGTGGTGGCGGTCAAGGGCATCGTCTTCGCCACCCTCTCCAATACCCTGATGAAGGGTCTGTTGGTGATCTTCATCGCCCCGCGACAGATGTTGCCCAGCTATGCGCCGGGACTGCTGCTGACCCTCGCCGCGGGAGTCCTGGGCCTGTGGTGGGTGGGCTGAGTCTCCGGGCTATTCGGCGCCCTTCTCCTGCTCCTTGGCTTGGTATTCGGCGACCTCGCGTCGCACCTCGTCCATGTCGAGGCCCTTCACCTGCTCGAGGAGTTGCTCCAGGGCGCTCTCGGGCAAGACGCCCGGCTGCATGAAGACCACGATCTTCTCACGGAAGATCATCAGCGTCGGGATGGAGCGGATCTGGAAGTGGGCGGCCAGTTCTTCCTCCTCCTCGGTGTTGACCTTGACGAAGGCGGCCTCGTCCTTGTGGGCCTCGGCAAAGGCCTCGAAGGTGGGGGCGAAGGACTTGCACGGCCCACACCAGGGGGCCCAGAAATCGACCACGACGATGTCGTTGTTCTCGATGATCTCGGCAAAGTTGTCTTTGGTTGCGTTCATTACCATGGGGGGGCCTTTTTTTGGAGTCGTCGGAAATGGTTACAGAGAATAGACTTATGGGCATTCGCGCCCATTGCAATCGTGCGCCGGCAAAAAAAGCGGAGTGGCCCCGCCTCAGGTGTGGGCGGTGACGTGCGGCATGTTGTAGGCCATGCTCGGATCGACGGGCACCGGCAGGATCTCGAAGCGCATCTCGGCCAGATCACCAAAGACATAGGTGGGCGCGGCGCCGATGCCGGCCACGGTGCCTGGATTGATGAACAGGGTGCTGCCGCCGGTGATGTCGTCGATGGTCTCGATGGAGGCGCGGTGATCGTGGCCGCAGCAGACCACGTCCCAGTCGCCGGTGAGCGCCAGGGCCCGTGCGTAGTGGGGATAGTGGACGATGAAGATACGCCGGCCGGCCAGCTCCAGGCCGGCGTCCTGGCCGTGGTACTGCACCACCGAATCGACCTCATGGGCCAACTGCCCCATGTTGTACAGGTCACCGGTGTTGTTGCCGTGGATCACGTGCACCGGCAGGCCGTGTTTCTGCAACACGCGCAGGGTGGTGGGGGCGACCACGTCGCCACAATGCAGCACCGCCTCGGCACCCCGCCGCTTGCCGTCCTCGACGGCGATATCCAGCAGACGGCGGTTGTCGTGGCTGTCGGAGACGATGCAGATCTTCATGGCGGTCAGAAGTGCGGCTTTTCGGGCGCTTGCTTGAACATCTCGACGCTGTCGAGGATCTCCTGCTTGGCCGCTTCCACATCGCCCCAACCTTCGACACGCACCCACTTGCCCTCGTCCAGATCCTTGTAGTGCTCGAAGAAATGGGCGATCTGATCCAGCAGGAGCTGCGGGATGTCATCGGTGCACTGGACATCGGCATAGCTGGAGCACAGCTTGCTCACCGGCACGGCCAGGACCTTGGCATCGTCACCGGACTCATCGGTCATCTTCAGCACACCCACCGGCCGGCAGCGCACCACCGAGCCGGTGATCAGGGGATAGGGCGTCACCACCAGCACGTCCACCGGGTCGCCGTCCGCGGACAGGGTATGGGGGACGTAGCCGTAATTGCAGGGATAGTGCATGGCCGTGCTCATGAAGCGGTCCACGAACATGGCGCCGCTCTCCTTGTCGACCTCGTATTTCACCGGGTCGCTGTGGGAGGGGATTTCGATGATGACATTGATGTCGTGAGGGACATCGTGGCCGGACGTGACTCGATTGAGACTCATTCTCTGGATTCTCCTGCAATGAAAGGGGTATCGAATGAAAAGGGCCGACAAGTCGGCCCTTTCGCGAATGCTTCCCGCTGGTATGGTGTGGCGCGGCACTGGGCCGTTTCGCCTGCTTGTTATGGCGGCGCATTGTAGCGCAGATGCCGGGGGCACGAAACAAACGCCCTCATTCGCCGGGCAGGCGGAACCAGGGGTGGCTGTACCAGTAGAAGCGCCCGCGCTGGGCCGAGGGCAGGGTGCAGTTGTAGCGGCTGCGGCCCACCGGCAGGGGGGCCTCTGCGCGTACGGCGAATCGGCGCGCGGCGCGGTCCGGCCATTGCACCGGCGCACGCCCCTGATCGGAGACATAGCAGGCCAGGGCATCGAGGCGTCGCGGCCCCTCGCCCACCACGACCTCGAGCCGCGGCGGGTTTTCTGCGCCGATCACCGGCTCCCAGGGGATCACCGCCGCCAGCGGCAGGGCCAGGCTGGCGATCTTGCTCTCGAATCCCGCCATCCCGGCGAAGCGCTCGGACATGGGGAAACGCGGCAGGGCGCGTAGGTCGTAACCGAGGCCGGCGGGGCCCGACTGCTGGCCGAAGGCGGTGAAACCCAGCTCGGCGACGAGATCGGCGACGGCGGTGGTGTACTCGCCGTAGGGATAGGCAAACAACTTGGGCGCCGCGCCCAACTCTGCCTGCAGGCGCTGTTGGGCCCGCAGCAGATCGGCGCGCACCCGCCCCAGCCAGGCGGCCTGGTCTTCGCCGGGCAGGCGGCGTATCAGGTGGTCGTGGCTGGCCGAGTGATTGGCGAAGGTGACCCCGGCCGCCGCCATCTCGCGCATCTGCGGCCAGTCCATGAGGGCCGTGTAGCCCCGATCCACGCCATCGGTGGCGACGAACACGGTGAACGGCCAACCGCGCGCACGCAGGCGTGGCCAGGCCTCTCGATAGACCGAGGTGTAGGCATCGTCGATGGTGATGGCCACCACCCGCCCCGGGAAGGGCCGGGCCTCGCGCAGGTACCGCACCACCTTTTGCAGTGGCCAGACCTGGTAGCCATTGTCGGCGATATAGTCGAGATGCGCCTCGAACTGCGCCAACCGTACGTTGGTGGAGGGATATCGCTCCACGCCGAAGTGGTGATACATGAAGACCACCGCCTGACGCTCCTCCGCGCGGGCGGCGTTGACGGGCGACAGAACGAACAGCAGGGCGAGACAGAGAGCAAGACAAAGGGCAGGCAGTCTGGGCATGGGGATTCCGCGTAACGTGGGCATCTCGGGCACGAGGCCGGTCGACTTCGGGCAATCTTGGCGAGCCGGAGGGAAGAACGCAAACCAGGCCGCCCAGCGCCGGGCAAAGCCCGCTACAATACGCGCCCTGCAACGCCGAGAACACCATGAACGCCCCCGAACTCCTCTCCCCCGCCGGAACCCTGCACAACCTGCACTATGCCTTGGCCTATGGCGCCGACGCCGTCTACGCCGGCCAGCCACGCTACAGCCTGCGGGCACGCAACAACGACTTCGACCTCGACCACCTGGCCGCCGGCATCGCCGAGACCCACGCCCAGGGCAAGCGCTTCTACGTCGCCAGCAACCTCTCCCCGCACAACCGCAAGGTGGCGACCTACCTGGACGACATGGAACCCGTGATCGCCCTCGGCCCGGACGCCTTGATCATGGCCGACCCCGGCCTCATCATGCTGGTGCGCGAGCGCTGGCCATCCATGTCCATCCACCTCTCGGTGCAGGCCAATACGGTCAACTGGGCGGCGGTGCGCTTCTGGCAGGAGCTGGGCATCGAGCGGGTGATCCTCTCGCGCGAGTTGTCCCTGGACGAGATCGCCGAGATCCGCCAGCGCTGCCCGGACATGGAACTGGAGGTCTTCGTCCACGGCGCCCTGTGCATCGCCTACTCCGGCCGCTGTCTACTGTCCGGCTATTTCAACCACCGCGACCCCAACCAGGGCACCTGCACCAACGCCTGTCGCTGGGACTATTCCGTGCAAGCCGCACAGAGCGATGCCACCGGCGACCTCCGCGCCATCGACCTCGCCGCCATCGAGGCCGCCCCCGCGGCCTGCGGCGAACAGACCCGCCACCCCCTGGCCGACCAGCCGGTGCTCATCGAGGAGGCCGGCAGGCCGGGCGAGAAGATGGTGATGGAGGAAGACGAGCACGGCACCTACATCCTCAACTCCAAGGACCTGCGCGCCCTGGAGCACGTCGCCCGGCTGGTGGAGATGGGCATCGACTGCCTGAAGATCGAAGGCCGGACCAAGTCCCACTACTACGCCGCGCGCACCGCCCAGGTCTATCGCCGCGCCATCGACGACGCCGTGGCCGGACGGCCCTTCGAGCCGAGCCTGTTGGGGGTCTTGGACGGCCTCGCCAGCCGCGGCTACACCGACGGCTTCTACCAGCGCCATCACAGCCACGAACAGCAGAACTACCTGCAAGGCCACTCGACGAGCAGCGCGCAACAGTTCTGTGGCGAGATCGTCGCCCTGGCGGAGGGGGAGGTGGAGATCCTGGCGAAGAACAAGTTTCGCGTCGGCGACCGGGTGGAGGTGATCCAGCCCGAGGGCAACCGCGACGTGTTCATCGAGAGTCTGACCGACCTGGACGGCCGGCCGGTGACGGAGGCCCCGGGCGGCGGTCACCGGGTTCGCATGCCTTGGCCGGCGGACCTGCCACCGCCCCGCCTGGGCCTGCTGGCGCGTTACCTGCGGGATTGAGAGGACTGGACCTGCGCGCGCACCGCCGGTGCCTGCCAGTCGATGATGCGCGTGGAGGCGAGGAATCCTTGCGGGTCAGGGTTG
>JANTGX010000155.1 GCA_024762755.1 Gammaproteobacteria bacterium | reverse complement strand
CTGTGCCGGCTGGGAGACCATCAGATAGACCGAGCGCCCGGCCGCCAGCAGGCATTCCAGCAGGCGCAGGCCATATTGGGCGCCGGAGGCGCCGGTGATGGCGAGGATGATGCGATCGGGTTTCATGGATTCCAGGCTCTACGTCTTGGGTTCCCTGCTCACGCCGGGGGAGAGGGTGGCGCGGGGGGCGTTTTCTGCGTCTCGCCCTGGTGTGCGCGCCTGGCCAACAAATGTAGCAGTTTTTCGTGCAGCCCCCCAAAGGCGCCATTGCTCATGACCAGCACATGGTCGCCGGCGCGCGCGACTCGGGCGATGTGGGCGGCGAGCTGCTCGGTGTCGTCGAACAGGTGGGCCGCGGGCAGGGCCGTGGTGACGGCGTCGAGGTCCCAGTCGAGTCCGCCGGGGCGATAGAGCAGCACCTCGTCGGCGGCGGCCAGGGCCGGCGCCAGGGTGTCGCGGTGCACGCCGAGGCGCATGGTGTTGGAGCGCGGCTCCAACACGGCGAGGATGCGCGCCGTGCCGACCCGGGCGCGCAGGCCGGCGAGGGTGGTGGCGATGGCCGTGGGGTGGTGGGCGAAGTCGTCGTACACGGTGACGCCGCCGATCTCGCCACGCACCTCCATGCGTCGCTTGGGGGCGAGGAAGCGCCCCAGGGCCTCGCAGGCGATGGCCGCCGGCACCCCGGCATGACGTGCGCAGGCGATGGCGCCGAGGGCGTTGCGCACGTTGTGCTCGCCCATCATCGGCCATTGCACCCGGCCTTGCGGCCGTTCGCCGAAGAAGACCTCGAAGGCGCTGCCGTCGGCCGCGTCGAGGCGCGCGTGCCAGCCTTGCTCGCCGAGGGTCTCCAGCGGTGTCCAACGTCCCATCTCGAGCACCCGGGCGATGTGCGGGTCGTCGTCCGGGGCGACGATGAGGCCATTGCCGGGCACCGTGCGCAGCAGGTGGTGGAACTGACGTTCGATGGCCTCGACGTTGGGAAAGATGTCGGCGTGATCGTACTCGAGGTTGTTGAGCAGCACGGTGCGCGGGCGGTAGTGGACGAACTTGGAGCGCTTGTCGAAGAAGGCGGTGTCGTATTCGTCCGCCTCGACGACGAAGAAGGGCGCCTCGCCGAGGCGGGCCGAGAGGCCGAAGTTGCGCGGCACGCCGCCGATGAGGAAGCCCGGGGCGAGACCGGCGTCCTCGAGGATCCAGGCCAGCATGGCGCTGGTGGTGGTCTTGCCGTGGGTGCCGGCCACCGCCAGCACCCAACGCCCGGCGAGCAGGTGTTCGGCGAGGAAGGCCGGCCCGGAGGTGTAGGGGAGGCCGCGCTCGAGCACGGCCTCCACGGCGGGATTGCCGCGCGACAGGGCGTTGCCGATCACCACCAGGTCGGGCTCTGGCGTCAGTTGTGCGGGGTCGAAGCCCTCGGTGAGGGCGATGCCGGCCTCCGCCAGCTGGGTGCTCATGGGTGGGTAGACGTTCTTGTCCGCGCCGCTCACGGTCAGCCCCATCTCCCGCGCCAGCAGGGCGATACCGCCCATGAAGGTGCCACAGATACCGAGGATATGGATGTGCATGGGTGCAGGGCCTCCGCTCAGTTGCCGGCGATGTACAGGGCGCTCATGACGCGGATCGACAGGTAGACATAGAACAGGGCGATACCCGAGGAGGCCCACATGGCCATGTCCAGGGCGTGGCGCAGGATGTGGCCGATGACCACGATGTTCCAGACGATGAGGCCGAGCAGCAACAGCGACAGGCTGGTCGGCTCGCCCGCCGGCACGTGTTGCAGGAGGGCGATGAGGGGCCAGCCCATGAGGCCGAAGAGGGTGCCGCTGCCGGCCAGGGCGGAGAGGGTCTGCACGAAGCGCCGGGTCTTGCCCAGGATCCACAGGCTGACCCAGGCCAGCGCCGTCAGCAGGGCGGTGTCCACCAGCGCGGAGACCAGCGCCGGCCCGGCGGGCTGCTCCACCAGCGAGACACCGAGTCCAACGATGAAATAGCTGGCGAGGGTGAGCCACATCAGGGGACGGGAGTAGGGCAGATCCTGCGGTGCGGCGCGTAGCCGGCAGAGATCGATGAAATAACGGAGGAGGGGGCTCATGGGCAGCAGAGATCCGGGGTGCCGGTGGCGTACGGCCGGCCATGATAACCGTTCGGTGGTGTGCGGCGGTAGGCCCGCTCGATGCCGATGTCCGTGGACTGAACGCGGGCCGGGCAACGTAGCGGATCGGTTATGCGGAAAATGGCGTGCGCCTTCGTGAACCATCCGGGCTTGGAGTATGCTGGCAGGTCCGCCCCATCCACCCGATCACTGGAACGCAATACATGAAAGAACGCTTCGTCGATACCCCCGAGGCCCTGGCCGATCTGTGCGACAGCCTGCGCGGCAGCGAGGCCATCGCCCTGGATACCGAATTCCTGCGCGAGAAGACCTACTACACCCAGTTGTGCCTGATTCAGGTGGCCACCGACGAGGTGATCGCCTGCGTCGACCCCCTGGCCCTGGAAGACCTCGAACCCCTGCTGGCGATCCTCTATGACCCGACGGTGACCCTGGTGATGCACTCGGCCCGGCAGGATCTGGAGATCTTCTACGACCTGCGCGGGGATCTGCCCGGACCGGTCTTCGACACCCAGATCGCCGCCACCCTGCTCGGCTATGGCGACCAGATCGGCTATGCCAACCTGGTGCGCGAGATCACCGGGGTGTCGCTGGAAAAGGGCCACACCCGCACCGACTGGAGCCGTCGGCCCCTGGAGCCGGGGCAGCTGACCTACGCTGCCGATGATGTGCGCTACCTGCTGCAGGTCTATCGTGAAGAGCGCCGACGCCTGCAGGAACTGGGCCGCGAGGATTGGCTGCAGGCCGACCTCGACGCCCTGGTGTCGCCGGCGACCTACGCCCCACCGGAGGAGCATCTGTGGAAGCGGGTGCGCGGCAACCAGCAGCTCAAGGGGCGTCAGCTCGCCATCGTGCAGGCCCTCGCCGTCTGGCGGGAAGACCAGGCACGGCGCAGCAACCGCCCGCGCCGCTGGGTGTTAAAGGACGAGGTGGTGATCGACATCGCCCGCCGCGCGCCGGCCGATCTGACGGCCCTGCAAGGCATTCGCGGGCTCGAGGAGAAGACCCTGCGGCGCCACGGTGAGACGCTGCTGCGGCTGGTGGAGAAGGCCCGCGCCCTGCCGCAGGAGGCCTGGCCCCGGCGGCCCGCCGTCACTCGTCTCAGCGCTGAACAGGACGCGGTGGTGGACCTGATGATGGCCGTGGTGCGCGCACGGGGTGCCGAGCACGGCGTCAGCCCGTCCCTGCTCGGCGGCCGCAAGGCCCTCGAGGCCCTGCTCGCCGGGGCCGAGGACAGCCCCCTGTTGCAGGGTTGGCGGGCGCTGCTGGTGGGCCACGACCTGCAGGCCCTGCTGGCCGGCGAGCGCTGCCTGCGGGTGGCCGATGGGCAGTTGGCGATCGAGGCGGGCTGAACCGCCGCGGTTATTCCCCGTGCTCGCCCGGTTCGAAGTCGGGCGGCGTACTGTCGGGGATGCGATGGGACTCGTCGGCCCAGGCGCCGAGATCGATGAGTTGGCAGCGTTTGCTGCAGAAGGGGCGCCAGGGGTTCTTTTGTTTGTCCCACACCGCGAGCTTGCCGCAGGTGGGGCATTTCACGGTCTTCACGGGCGGCGGCGTGGTGGTGTCGGTCACAATATTTGCTCCCACAGGGTCAGAGTGCGCAGCAACTGAGGCGGAAGGGGACGTCCTCTTCCGCCTGCGTCGCGCGGCTGTGGCGGCTGGCGCGCAGCACCCGCACGGTGAATCGATGGCGCCCGCCACTGATCTCGGCGAAGTAGGGCGAGGCCGCCGGCAGGCCGACACGGATGAGTTGATAGGGGATGCCGGTATCCAGCGGCTGCTGGTAGCTGCCGCCCTCCGCCACGCGTTCCACGGGATTGGCGCTCTCACGCACCAGCTTCAGGATCAGGTCCACGGACAGTCGCAGGCCGTCCAGACTGCCCAGCCAGGCCTTGAGATCGCCGAGGCGGGTCTCGGCGTCGCGCTGCAACCAGTGGCGGTAGGGCGGCAGGTCGAAGTCGCACAGGCCACCGGGGATGCCGCTGCGCTGCAGTAGCAGCTTGATGAACTCGTTGCCCCGCAGGTCCTGCGCGAGGGGGCCCTCGAGCAGCAGCAGCTGGGACTTGAAGCCCCCCAGGGAGACGAGCAGGGAATCGAGGGTGTCGTGGTTGACGCCGGGGGTGCGCGCGAGGGGCTCGAGGGTGGCGACGAGGCGCTCCAACTCCTTGATCACCTCGGTCTTCATGTCCACCCGGCCGAGCACGTTGAGGATCTCGAGCAGGCTGGTGAGGCTCAGGTGGCTGTCCATCTCATCGAGCCCCCGCAGGCTGTGGCGGGCCTGGCGGAACAGGGCTTCGAGGCGCAGGAAGAAGCGCATGCGCTCATTGAGGGGTTGTTCGTAGACGATATCGGCTGTTTGCACGGGCGTTCCGTTGGTTGGATGCGGCATTGTCCCCGACCGCACGGGGCCTGGCAAATGGGGGCTACCGGCCTGCCGCCGCGGCCGCCGTCAGGCCTGTCCTCGGGCCAGGGCGCAGTAGCGGCGATGCAGCTCCGCCACCTGGGGGGCGAGGGCCTCTGCCTCCCCTTCGTTGTGGATCACGTCGTCGGCGGCCGCCAGTCGGCTGGCGTGATCCACCTGGGCCGCCAGCATGGCCTCGGCCTGGGCGCGGTCGATGCCGTCGCGGGCCATGGTGCGGGCGATCTGCAGCGACTCGGGGCAGTCCACCACCAGGATGCGCTGCACCAGATCCTGCCAGCCGCTCTCCAACAACAGCGGGATCACCACCAGGGCATAGCCGCAGGGCGCATGGAGCGTGGCCAGACGGCGTCGGATCTCGTCACGGATGCGCGGGTGGAGGATGGCCTCGAGGGCGCGGCGGGCCTCGGCGTCGTCGAAGATGCGCCGGCGCAGCACGTCACGCCGCAGGCGGCCCCGTGCGTCGAGCACCTCGCGGCCAAACCGCCGGGCGATGGCCTGCAGTGCGGGTTGACCGGGTGCGACCAGCTCGCGGGCGATCTCGTCGGCATCGATGACCGGTACGCCGAGGGCGGCGAATTGCCGCGCGACGGTACTCTTGCCACTGCCGACGCCGCCGGTGAGTCCAATGATGAGCATGCGGCGAGTATATACCGGGCCAGGCTGACGGCAGACAGGCGCGGCGGTGGCCGCGGGGTGGTGTAGCCGGGGGCCTGATGCGCCGTGCCGGCTCGATCGTGCGCACCGGCGGGGCTCACCCCGCCTCCTCAGCCGATGTTGGCGAAGCGCAGGTAGGCGTCGGTGAGGTCGCGCCCCCAGAGAAAGGCGATCCAGCCGGCGATGGCCAGATAGGGGCCGAAGGGGATGGGGATCTGGCGGTCACGGCCGCGCAACAGGATCAGGCCGAGGCCGATCACCGCACCCACGGCGGAGGAGAGCAGGATCACCAGGGGCAGGGCCTGCCAGCCCAGCCAGGCGCCGAGGGCGGCGAGCAGCTTGAAGTCGCCATAGCCCATGCCCTCCTTGCCGGTGGTGAGCTTGAACAGCCAGTAGATGGCCCACAGGCTGAGATAGCCGGCCATGGCGCCGATGACGGCGTCGGCGAGGGGGGCGAAGACGGCGAACAGGTTGATGCCGAGCCCTGCCCACAGCAGGGGCAGGGTGAT
>JANTGX010000154.1 GCA_024762755.1 Gammaproteobacteria bacterium | reverse complement strand
CGGCGGGGTATCTCCTGGTCTCCGTGGGAGCCTTGTTCTCCATCGCCTCGGCGCTCAACGCCACATTGTATGGGGGTGCCAACATCGCCTATGCTCTGGCGCGGGACGGTGAATTGCCCAAGGTGTTCGAGCGCAAGGCATGGTTCGGTGCGCCCGAGGGGTTGTATCTCACCGCGGGGTTGAGCATGGCCTTCACGTTGTTTCTCAACCTCGACGGCATCGCATCCATGACCAGTGCCGTGTTCATGATGATCTACCTATTTGTGATCATGGCGCATTTGCGCTTGGTGGATGAATATGGTGGCAATCGGCCCTTTCTACTGTTTTCCCTGCTCGCGGTGGGCGGGATCTTCATCATTCTCATGCAGCATTTGTGGCGCAGCAGTCCGGCGACCTTCTGGACCACCTGGCTGGTCTTTGCCGCTTGCCTGGTAGTGGAGTTGGTCTATCGTGGTGTCACCCACCGCCACCTGCTGGAACGCCATCTGGAGCGCCTGCGCCGTGGGCGCCGGACGGCCTGAACCCCCTTTCACCCGACGAGTGAGATTCCGCCCATGCCGACACATTCCGCATCCTGTTTCCTACTCAGCAACATCCCCCCGGCCCTGGAGGGGCTGGTGGATCTGGCGCTGGATATGCGCTGGTCCTGGAGTCACGTCTCCGATGTCATCTGGCAGCAGTTGGACGGCGATCTGTGGGAACGCACCCGCAACCCCTGGTTGATCCTGCAATCGGTGTCCGAGAGTCGCTTGGCCCGCTTGGCCGAGGATGCGGCCTTCGTCGCCTTGGTCCAACAGCAATTGCACGATCTGAAGGCGGTCCTGGCGACGCCCGGTTGGTTTCAACGGCAGCACGACGGGGTGCTGCAGCAGGTGGCCTATTTCAGTATGGAGTTCGGCCTCAGCGAGGCCCTGCCCATCTATTCCGGTGGTCTCGGCATCCTCGCCGGTGACTGTCTGAAGACCGCCAGCGATCTCGGCGTGCCCCTCATCGGCGTGGGGCTGCTCTACCAGCAGGGCTATTTCCGCCAGGCTCTCGGGGCCGACGGCAGCCAGCGGGAGTTCTTCCCCTATAACAATCCCGCCCAGTTGCCGGTGACCCCGGTGCGTGATGCGCAGGGCGAGTGGTTGCGGGTCAGCGTACATCTGCCGGGACGCGAGCTGCGCCTGCAGGTCTGGCAGGTGGTCGTGGGCCGGGTGCATTTGTACCTGCTCGACAGCAACGACCCCCTCAACCTGCCGGCCGACCGTGGCATCACCGGGGAACTCTACGGCGGTGGCTGGGAGATGCGCCTGCAGCAGGAGATGGTGCTGGGCATCGGCGGCTGGCGCGTGCTGCACGCCTTGGGCAAGCGCCCGGAGGTCTGCCACCTCAACGAGGGGCATGCGGCCTTCGCCGTGCTGGAACGGGCGGCGGACTTCGCGCGGGAGAACCATTGCGACTTCAGCGTGGCCCTGAATGCCACCCGGGCGGGCAATCTGTTCACCACCCATACCCCGGTGGCGGCCGGCTTCGACTGTTTTTCTCCGGCCCTGATCCGGCAGTATTTCGATGGTCACTATCAGTCTCTGGGGCTCGATGGCGATGCCTTGATGGCCCTGGGTCGACCGCCCGAGGGGCCGGACGGCCCCTTCAACATGGCCTGGCTGGCGGTCCACGGCTCGGCCGCCGTGAACGGTGTCAGCCGGCTGCATGGCGAGGTCAGCCGACGCATCTTCCAGCCGCTGTTTCCGCGTTGGCCGCGCGTCGAGGTGCCGGTGTCGCATGTGACCAACGGCGTGCACGTGCCCTCGTGGGATTCCACCGCGGCGGATGCCTTCTGGACCCGCCACTGTGGCAAGGACCGTTGGCTGGGTGAACTGGAGACCCTCGAGGAGACGATTCGCCAGCAGCCCGCCGAGGCCTTCTGGGATCTGCGCGCCTTGGGCCGCCAGCAACTGGTGGACTATGTGCGCGGCAAGCTGGCCGAGCAGCGGGCGGAGAGCGGTGCTCCCCCGGAACAGGTGGAGGCGGCCGACAAGGTGCTCGATCACAATGCCTTGACCCTGGGTTTCGCCCGCCGCTTTGCCGAATACAAACGGCCCAATCTGCTGCTCACCGATCCGGAACGACTGGCCCGTCTGCTGCGTGATGCCCAACGCCCGGTGCAGTTGGTGATCGCTGGCAAGGCGCATCCGCAAGACAATATCGGCAAGGCCATGGTGCATGCCTGGAATCGTTTCATCGAGGACTATGGCCTGCAGGACAAGGTGGTCTTCCTCAGTGACTACGACATGTTGGTGGCCGAGCAGCTCGTACAGGGCGCCGACCTCTGGATCAATACCCCGCGTCGCCCTTGGGAGGCCTGCGGTACCAGCGGCATGAAGGTGTTGGTCAACGGTGGGATCAATCTCTCCGAGCTGGACGGTTGGTGGGCCGAGGCCTATTCGCCGGCGGTGGGTTGGGCCCTGGGCGACGGTCGGGAGCATGGGCCGGAATGGGATGCCCACGAGGCCGAGGCCCTCTATCAGTTGTTGGAGGAGGAGGTGGTGCCGAGTTTCTATCGGCGCGACGAGCATGGTATCCCGCGTGAGTGGGTGGCGCGTATCCAGGCCAGCAGCGCGGAGCTGACGCCGCGCTTCTCCAGCAACCGCATGTTGCGTGAATACGTCGAACAGTACTACCTGACGCTGGCCGAGGAATATCGGCGGCGCAGTGCAGAGGGCGGCCGCCTGGCGGCGGAGATCGAAGACTGGCGGCGTGCCGTGAGTCAGCACTGGGACAAGCTGCGCTTCGGTGATCTCACCCTGTCACGCGATGGCGAGCTCTACCGTTTTCGTCTGCAGGCCTATCTGGACGACCTCTCGCCGGAGATGGTGCAGGTGGAGTTGTACGCGGAGCCACAGGCCGAAGGGGAGGCCCCGGAGCGCATCGTGATGCGGCGCATCGAGCGTCTGGCCGGGGCCATGAACAGCTATCTGTATGCCGCCGAGACGCCGGCACAGCGCCCGGCCGGAGACTACACGCCTCGCCTGGTGCCGCATCATCCGGCGGTGAAGACGCCGCTGGAGCTGCCGCTGATCCGTTGGATGCGCTAGGAGTCTGTCGGATTTAGGACTGATCTGCTGCGGAAAATCCATTTCGGCCAGCTCTTCCGATCCTTTTCGTTGAATAGCTACGGCTATTCGCCTCAAACGATCGGAATATCTGATCCAAAATGGCTTTCCCTCGCGACGATCGCCTAAATCCGACAGACTCCTAGGTGTCTGTCGGGTTTGGGGACGATCTACTGCGCTTTCCCACCATGCTCGCTACGATGACCCGAGTCCGACGGACTCCTCGGCCTGCTCAGAGGAGGAAGAACTGCACCTCGAAGCCGGCGATGGTGATGATATCGTCGGCATGCAGCGCTTGCGGGGTCTCGTCCAAGGGCTCGCCATTGAGCAGGGCGGTCGCGGTGGTGGCCTTTTCCTGCGGCACACTGGCGATGGTATAACCCTGCGGTTCGCGCCGGATCAAGGCCAGCTTCTCGCCTTGAAAACCGATGGTGCTGAAAGGCTTGCGCAGTTCCATGACGGCCCGCGCCAGGGGCCCGTTGAGGGTGCGCAGGCCACCCAGAGCATGCATCACCAGGGACTCTTCCCGCGATTCCCAATCCGGCAACACGAACTGGGTCTCGTCCAGCTCGGCACGCACGAACATGGTGGGCTCGTACTTGGCCTGTTCCTGGGTGAGGAAGGTGAATTGGTGGTGGCCCACCTGGATGACATCGCCGTGCTTGAGCAGGGCGCTCTGGATGTGGTTGCCGTTGAGCAGGGTGCCGTTGGTACTGCCCAGGTCCTCGACGAAGGTCTTGCCGGCCTGCTGGGTGACCAGGGCATGGCGGCCACTGACGGTGAGGTCGTTGAGTTGGATCTCGTTGTCGTGCCGCCGACCGATGCTGAGAGATTCCTGGTCGAGGCCGTGCTCGCTGACGATTTGACCGTCCAGCGTGAGGATCAGTTTTCCATTCATCGTATTTGGCGCGGCAATGCGCGTCCTTGGCGATCGCTCAGCGGATGAAGTAGAACTCGACTTCGAAGCCGGCGATGTTGATGACGTCGTTTTCCTGCAGGGGATGGGGCTCGTTGGTCAGCGGAACACCGTTGAGCAGGGGGATGTCCATGGAACGCCGGCTGCGCGTGCTGGTCACCGCCGAGATGGTGTATCCCTTGGTGCCGCGTGTGACCAGGGCCATGCGCTTGCCCTGAAAACCGATGGCGTTGTAGGCCTTGCGCAGTTCCATGACCGGCTTGGACACCTTGCCACCGATGCTGCGCAGGCCGCCCAGGGGCTGGCCCTTGACGATGGCGTGGCTGGCTTCGTCCCAGTCGGGGATGATCATCTGCGTCTCGTCGAACTCCGCCTTGACGAACATGGTGGGCTCGTACTTGGATTCGGTCTCGCACAGGTAGGTGAACTGGTGGTGGCCGATCTGGATGATGTCGCCGTGCTCCAGTGCGACCTTTTTGATGTGATTGCCGTTGACCAGGGTGCCGTTGGTGGAGCCCAGGTCCTCGATGAAGACGTAGTCGGGGATGCTGGTGATCAGGGCATGGCGGCCGCTGATGGTCAGGTCGTTGAGCTGCACGTCGTTGCCGTGTTTGCGGCCGATGCTGATGCTCTTTTCCCCCACCGTGTATTCGCGGATGATCTCGCCTTCCAGGCTGAGAATGAGCTTGCGCTCGACGGGCGCTGTCGGTGTCTCGTTCACGGACGGTGTCCCTTCCGTTTGGCTGCCGGGCAGGGTGGAGTCCTTGACCAGGCTGATCTTAGGGGGCTGGCGGGGTGGCTGTGGCTGGCTCATCGTGTTCCCTGTATTGCTCGAAGTTCGCCTTGTTGCGGGCCTTACGATAGGCCTCTTCACCCGTGATCAGCTTCTCGTCGAGGAGCCGTCGCAGGGCCGTGTCGATGCTCTGCATGCCCTGCAGGGCTCCACCCTGGATGACATTTTCGAGCTGTTCGGTCTTGCCTTCACGAATGATATTCGCCGTGGCCGCATTATTGATCAGAGTCTCCACCGCTGCAAGTCGCCCGCGCTGGTCGGCGCTGCGCACCAGTTGTTGCGAGACCACCCCCACCAGGGAGGTGGAGAGCATGGTGCGGATATAGGGTTCCTCGCCCGGGGGGAAGACATTGATGATGCGGTCGATGGCCGCGGCGGCACCGTTGGTGTGCAGCGTGGCGAGGATCAGGATGCCCATCTCGGCGGCGGTTACCGCCAGGCTGATGGTCTCCAGGTCACGCATCTCACCGACCAGGATGACGTCCGGGTCTTCGCGCAGGGCGGAGCGCAGGGCGTGGGCGAAGCTGTCGGTGTGTTCGCCGAGTTCGCGCTGGCTCATCAGGCAGCCCTTGTTCTCGTGCAGGTGTTCCACGGGATCTTCGATGGTGATGATGTGGCCTTTGCGCTGCTGGTTGATGTAGTCGATCATCGCCGCCAGTGTGGTGGACTTGCCCGAACCGGTGGGCCCGGTGACCAGGATCAGTCCCTTGCGTTGGTGGCTGAGGGTCTTCAGCACCGGCGGCAGGCGCAGCTCCTCCAGGGCGCTGACGTGGCCGGGTACGGCGCGGAACACGGCGCCGACGCCCTGGAGATGGCGGAAGGCGTTGACGCGAAAACGGGAGACGCCGGGGATCTCGTAGGCGAAGTCGGCCCCGCCGCGGTTCTCGAAGCGCTGGCGGGCGTGGTCGGGCATGATCTCGAACAACAGGGACTGGGT
>JANTGX010000153.1 GCA_024762755.1 Gammaproteobacteria bacterium | reverse complement strand
CGCGGCTGCAGCACATCCCGGTGCTCATGGTCACCCTGGCAGAGGAGCGCGAGATGGCGCAGGCGCTCGGCGCCGCAGGCTACCTCTCCAAGCCCGTAGATCAAGCGCGTCTACGGGACATCGTGTCTCAGCATGTGCGGCGCCGTGAGGCCCCGGTGGTTGCGGCGAGCGAACAAGTACCTACGACGGAGGATTCCCATGGCCATTCTGGCGGGTGACATCGGCGGCACCAAGACCTTGCTGCAGCTGAGCGAGGCGGGCGAGGTGCTGCTGGAGCGGCGATACGACAGCACGGCCTATGCCGACTTCGATGCGCTGCTGGCAGACTTTCTGCGCGAGGCCGAGACGAGGGATGTCGGAGAGATCAGCGCCGCCTGTATCGGCGTCGCCGGCCCCGTGGTGGGGCGTGAGGCTCGGGTCACCAATCTGCCCTGGCGCCTGGATGCGGATGCCCTGGCGGTCCGTTTCCGCCTCGGCCGGTTGCGCCTGATCAACGATTTCCAGGCCGTCGGCTATGGTCTGCAGACCCTGCGCGGCGAGGACCTGCGTGTGCTGCAGGCCGGCCGTCCCCAGGCGCGCGCGCCACAGGCCCTGATCGGTGCCGGTACGGGCCTCGGGGAAGGGATCCTGGTGTGGTGTGAGGGACACTACGAGGTCCTGCCCTCGGAGGGCGGGCACGTGGACTTTGGCCCCACCGATGCCCTGCAGCGCGACCTGCTCGCCTGGCTCAGCCAGCGGCAGCGGCGGGTCACCTACGAAAACCTGGTCTCTGGGCCGGGCCTGGTCCTGCTCTATCGCTTCATGGCCGAGCGCGAACCGGCGCGGGTGGATGCCGCCCTGCTCGCCGCATTGGACGCAGGCGAGGGCGCCGCCGCGATCCACCGTCAGGCCGAGGCCGGCGACCCCCTGGCAGGAGAGACCCTGGACCTGTTCCTGACCCTCTATGGTGCCCAGGCGGGCAACTTGGCGCTCACCTGCCTGGCCGCCGGTGGGGTCTATGTGGCCGGAGGGATCGCACCACGCCTGGCGGACCGTATGGCCGATGGTCGCTTCATGGCGGCCTTTCGTGACAAGGGCATGATGACCGAGCTGTTGCAGGCCTACCCGGTGTGGCTGGTGATGAACCCACGGGTCGGCCTGCAGGGGGCGGCCGTGGTGGCGGAGCGCTTGGCCGCGAAACCACGCGAGGGGCGTTGAAGCCGTCGGGACTCCAATTACCGTTAGGGTCTAGGCTGGTGGGTGCGCCAGGCCAGCGCCGGTCTGCCGGGCCGCGGCCTGGGCCTCTTCATAGAGCTGGAGATATTGGCGGGCACTGCTGCGCCAGTCGAAGACCTGGGCCATGCCGGTACGTGCCAGCTGTTCCCAGAGCGCCGGTTTTTCGTACAGGGCCAGGGCCCTTTCCACGCTGTGAAACAACACCTCGGGGCTGGCGTAGTAGAAGCAGAAACCGGTGGCGCGCTTTTCCTTCAGTGCCTCCGGGCTGGCGTCCACCACCGTATCGGCCAGACCCCCCACCGCATGCACGATGGGCGGTGTGCCATAGCGCAGGCTGTAGAGCTGATTCAGTCCACAGGGTTCGAAGCGCGAGGGCATGAGAAAGGCGTCGGCGCCGGCCTCCACGCGGTGGGCCAGGCCTTCGTCGTAACCCAGGCGCAGGCTCATCTTGTGCGGGTGGCGTTCGGCGGCCTCCTGCAGGGCCTGCTCGAAGGCGGGGTCGCCACTGCCGACGACGGCCAGTTGCAGGGGGAGTTCCAACAGGCGGTCGATGCAGGCGATGACGAGGTCGACGCCCTTCTGTTCCACCAGGCGGCCTACGGAGCCGAGCAACAGCTGGTCACTGGCCGGCAGTCCCAGCTCTTCTTGCAGGGCCCGTTTGTTTCCCCGTTTGGCCGTCAGGTGTTCGGCATCGTAGTGACAGGGGATATGGGGGTCATGGGCGGGATCCCATTCCTGCAGGTCGATGCCGTTGAGGATGCCGCGCAGGGCCTCGGCACGGTGGCGCAGCAGGCCGTCCAGGCCATAGCCGAATTCGGGGGTCTGGATCTCCCGCGCATAGGTCGGGCTGACGGTGGAGAGACGGTCGGCATACACCAGCCCGCCCTTGATGAAGGAGAGGTGGTTGAAGAATTCCAGGCCGCGGTAGTGCCACAGCTCGTGCGGCAGGCCGAGGCGGACGAAGGTTTCGGCGGGAAAGATGCCCTGATAGGACAGGTTGTGAATGGTGAAGACGGTGGCCGGGCGCACCGTTTCGAGGCTGAGCAGGGCCGGTACCAGGCCGGTCTGCCAGTCGTTGCAATGGACCACGTCCGCTCGCCAGTCGAGGCCGGCACGATCCTGCGCAATGGCCACCACGCCGCGGCAGAAGAGGGCGAAGCGCTCGGCATTGTCGGGCCAGTCCCGGCCGTCGGGGCCGACATAGGGATTGCCCTCACGGCCGAAGGCCGGCGGATAATCCAACAACCAGACGATCACCCCGCTGCCGGGCATGCGCCCTTCGAGGACCGTCATCACCTGTGTCGAGCCCGGCAGCCGGATACTGCCCACCGGTTTCAGGTCCCCGGCCCTTTGCTTCGCCTGTGGGTAGGCGGGGATGACGAGACGCACGGCCTGGCGCAGTCTCTTCAGCGCCGCCGGCAGGCTGCCGCTGACGTCGGCGAGTCCACCGGTCTTGATCAAGGGATGGGCTTCGCTGGCGGCGAAGAGGATTTTCGACATGGGACGTCTTTCTATTGATGGCTAGCAGGGTGCAGACGCGGTGCGGCGAGTCCCTCAGGCAGGCGCCAGGATCAGGGCGCCCAGGGGTGGCAGGGTCAGTTCCACCGACCAGGGGCGATCCATCCAGGCGCTGGCCTCGGCGGTGATGGGCATGCCATTGCCGACGTTGCTGCCGCCGTAGTATTGCGAATCGGAATTGAGAATCTCGCGGTATTCGCCACCGCTGGGGAGACCGATGCGGTATTGCTCGCGGACCACCGGGGTGAAGTTGAGGATCACCACGACAAAGCTGTCGCCGGCCTTGCGCAGGTAGCTGATGGTCGATTGCTCGGCATCGTTGCAGTCGATCCATTCGAAGCCTTCGCTCTCGAAGTCGTGCACGTGGAGGGCGGCTTGCTCGCGATGCAACCGGTTGAGGTCGCCCATCAGGTCGCGCACACCACGGTGCTGCGGATACTCGAGCAGGTACCAGTCCAACTCACTGTCGAAGTTCCATTCCCGGCCCTGGCCGAATTCGCAGCCCATGAAGAGCAGTTTCTTACCGGGGTAGGTGTACATGTAGGTATACATCAGGCGCAGATTGGCAAACTTCTGCCACTCGTCACCGGGCATGCGGGCCAGCAGGGAGCCCTTGCCATGCACCACTTCGTCGTGGGAGAAGGGCAGCACGAAATTCTCTGTAAAGGCATACAGCAGTCCGAAGGTGAGCTGCTGGTGGTGATAGTGGCGATATACCGGGTCCTTGCTCATGTAGCTGAGGGTGTCGTGCATCCAGCCCATGTTCCATTTCATGCTGAAGCCGAGGCCGCCGAGCCAGGTGGGGCGCGAGACTTGTGGCCAGGAGGTGGACTCCTCGGCGATGGTCAGACAACCCGGGTGGTGCTCGTGGACCACGGTGTTCATCTGGCGGATGAAGTCGATGGCCTCGAGATTCTCGTTGCCGCCATAGATGTTGGGCAGCCATTCACCTTCTTTGCGTGAATAATCGAGGTAGAGCATGGAGGCCACGGCATCCACGCGCAGGCCGTCGATGTGGAACTCTTCCAGCCAATAGATGGCACTGGAGAGCAGAAAGCTCTTCACCTCGTTGCGGCCATAGTTGTAGATCAGCGTCCCCCAGTCCTGATGTTCGCCCTGTCGCGGGTCGGCATGCTCATACAGGGCACTGCCATCGAAACGGGCCAGGCCGTGGGCATCCTTGGGAAAGTGCGCCGGTACCCAGTCCATGATCACGCCGACGCCGTGTTGGTGGCAGTAGTCGACGAAATAGCGGAAATCGTCTGGGCTGCCAAAGCGGCTGGTGGGGGCGAAGTAGCCGGTGGTCTGATAACCCCATGAAGCGTCCAGCGGGTGTTCGGTGATGGGCAATAACTGGATATGGGTGAAGTTCAGTTCGCGCACGTGCTCGACCAGGCGATGGGCCAGGGTGCGGTAGTCGAGGAAATCGCCGTTCTCGTCGCGCTGCCAGGAACCGGCATGCACCTCGTAGGTGGTCATGGGCGCATGCAGCCAATCCCAGGCCGCGCGCTCGGCCTGCCACGCCTCGTCGCCCCAGGCGTACCGGCTCTCGGGGGTGACCAGGCCGGCGGTATCGGGGCGCAGCTCGAAGTGCCGGCCATAGGGATCGGCCTTGAGGTGGAGGTGGCCCTGTTGATCACGGATCTCGAACTTGTAGTGTGCGCCATAGGGCAGCTCGGGCAGAAACAGTTCCCACACCCCGCTGCCACTGCGAACACGCATGGGATGACGACGGCCATCCCACTGATTGAAGTCGCCCACCACGCTGACACGTTGGGCATTGGGTGCCCAGACGGCGAACAGCACGCCATCGATACCATCGGCGCGGTGGGGATTGGCACCGAGGAAGCGGTAGGCATGCAGGTGGGTGCCCTCGGCGAACAGGTGCAGGTCGAGGTCGCCCACCTGTGGGCCGAAGGTATAGGGGTCCAGGTGCTGGTGTTCCTGGCCATGGGTATCGACCCAATGAACCCGATAATGGGCGGGCAGGGTGTCGGCGGCGCCGACCCAGAAGAACAGGTCGCTCTTGGCATGGCGCTGCATGGGGTGTTTGCCCTCGAGGCGCACCTCGCGGGCATCCGGCTGGAAGACACAGACGATCTCTTTCTTGCCCTTTTTGTGCCGGCCGAGGACCTCGAAGGGATCGTGGTGTCGGGCCTCGAGGAGCATCTCAATCTGGGATGGAGAGAAGAAGTCGCTGAGTCGCATGGGGTGGAATACCTGAATGAGTTGCAGGGGTTAAGCCGTGGCAGAAAAGTCTGCAGCACGCCTTGCCTTTGGTGATAACATCATAATCGCAAGGCGCAGGGGGCGCCACCTGAGCAGGGTGGCAGGGACGCCGCCGCAGGGCCGCCAGCGTGAGTGCCAGACAGTAAAAGACGACACCGAAACTCGGGGAGAACAGCCATGAACGAACAACATTCGATGCGATTCGTCAGCCGCCTGACGCGCGATACCCTGGCATTGATCATGGCCGGTGGCCGGGGTTCGCGGCTGAAACAACTGACCCGCTGGCATTCCAAGCCGGCGATACCCTTCGGCGGAAAATTCCGCATTATCGATTTCGCCCTCTCCAACTGCATCAATTCCGGTATCCGCCGGGTAGGCGTGCTCACCCAGTACAAGGCCCACTCCCTGATCCAGCATATTCAGAAGGGTTGGGGCTTCCTGCGCGGCGAGTTCGGTGAGTTCGTGGAATTGCTACCGGCGCAGCAGCGCATCGAAGAGAGCTGGTATGTGGGTACGGCCGACGCCATCTATCAGAACATCGACATCATTCGAAATCACAATCCCAAATATGTGTTGATCCTCGGTGGTGACCACATCTACAAGATGGACTATGGGCCCATGATTGCACAGCACGTCGAGTCCCAGGCCGACGTCACCATTGGCGTCATCCAGGTGAGCCTGGAAGAGGCCAAGGGCTTTGGCGTCATGTCGGTGACCGAGGACCTGCGCATCACCGAATTCATCGAAAAACCGGAGAATCCGCAACCCATGCCGGGCAACAGCGAACAGGCCCTGGCCTCCAT
>JANTGX010000152.1 GCA_024762755.1 Gammaproteobacteria bacterium | reverse complement strand
ATCGACGGGGAGGGGGACGCCTTCACCATCAATCTGGTGTTTGACGAGGACTACCAGAAACAATTCGCCATCCCCCTGTCGCAGATCCACTGATGACCGGCGAGGCGGCAGAGACCGAAGCCCTGTTGCTAGTGGGCAGTGGTTGTCCCCACTGCGCCGCGGTGCTGGCCGCCCTGGGCGAGCTGGTCAAACAGGGGGAGATCGCCCGCCTGGAGGTGATCAACGTCACCCGCCGGCCGTCGGTGGCGGCGGAGCTGGGCGTGCGCTCCGTGCCCTGGTTGCGTCTCGGGCCCTTCGAACTGCAGGGCCTGCTCTCCCTCGACGAGCTGCGCCAGTGGCTGGCCCGTGCCGGCACCCGGGAGGGCATGGCCGCCTACCTGGCCGAATTGTTGGCCAGCGGTCGGCTGGATCAGGCCACGGCCATCCTGCGTCGCCAGCCGGCGCACTTCGCCGCCCTGTTGGACCTGCTCGCCGAGCCCGACACGGCGTTGCAGGTGCGTATCGGTATCGGCGCCGTGATGGAGACCTTCGCCGGTGAGCCGGTGCTCGCCGAACAGGTGCCCAGGCTGTGTGAGCTGAGCCGCCACGATGACCCCCGCATCCGCCTCGACGCCTGCCACTACCTGGCCCTCAGCGGCGCCCCGGCGGCCCTCGACTGCCTGCGCGCCTGCCTCGACGACGACGACGCCGAGGTCCGCGAAGAGGCCCGCGAGGCCCTCGCGGAGCTGGCCGGTGACACGCCCGGTCACTAGCGCTATCCGTACCCGCCCGAGCGGTCTGTCAAGTCTTGAAGTTCCCTCGCCGAGGGCGGAAACTTGCGCCCCATGAATCCCCCCTTCGTCCACCTCCGCCTGCATACCGAGTACTCGCTGGTGGACGGCCTGCTGCGCGTCAAACCCCTGGTCTCGGCGGTGGCCGAGATGGGCATGCCGGCCTGTGCGGTGACCGATCAGAGCAATCTGTTCTCCATGGTGAAGTTCTACCGGGCGGCCATCGCCCGCGGGGTCAAGCCCATCATCGGCGTGGACCTCTGGCTGGCCAACGCGGAGGAGCCGACCCAGCCCCACCGCCTGGTGCTGTTGTGCCAGACCAACGACGGCTACCGCAACCTCACCCAACTGGTCTCGCGCAGCTACACCGAGGGCCAGCATCGCGGCATCCCCATCCTCGAGCCGGACTGGCTCGAGGGGCAGACAGATGGCCTGATCGCCCTCTCCGGCGGCCGCGAGGGCGATGTGGGCCGCGCCCTGCTGGCCGGCGACCAGGAGCGCGCCTGGCACTGTCTGGCGCGTTGGCGGCATCTGTTTCCGGAGCGCTACTACCTGGAGCTGCAGCGCACCGGCCGCCCCGGCGAGGAGGACTACCTGCATGCCGCGGTGGCCCTGGCACAGGCCGCCGAGCTGCCGGTGGTGGCGACCAACGACGCCCGCTTCCTCGCCGCCGAGGACTTCGAGGCGCACGAGACCCGCGTCTGCATCCACGATGGCCGCACCCTGGACGATCCCCGTCGCCCGCGGCTCTACTCCGAGCAGCAATATCTGCGCAGCCCGCAGGAGATGGCCGAGCTGTTCGCCGATATCCCCGAGGCACTGGAGAACACCGTGGAGATCGCCCGGCGCTGCAACGTCGAGCTGACCCTGGGCAAGAACTTCCTGCCGGACTTCCCCATCCCCGAGGGGCTCAGCGAGGCGGACTACTTCCGCCAAGTCTCGCGCGAGGGGCTGGAGCGTCGCCTCGACAAATTGCTCGATCGCAACGCCGCCGACTTCGCCGAGCGCCGCCGGCCCTACGACGAGCGGCTCGAGATCGAGCTGGACGTGATCATCGAGATGGGCTTCCCCGGCTACTTCCTGATCGTCGCCGACTTCATCCAGTGGGCCAAGAACAACGGCGTGCCGGTGGGTCCGGGGCGCGGCTCCGGGGCCGGCTCGCTGGTGGCCTATGCGCTGACCATCACCGACCTCGACCCGCTGCAATACGACCTGCTGTTCGAGCGCTTCCTCAATCCCGAACGCGTCTCCATGCCCGACTTCGACGTCGACTTCTGCATGGAGGGCCGCGACCGGGTGATCGACTACGTGGCCAACCACTACGGCCGCGACAAGGTCTCGCAGATCATCACCTACGGCTCCATGGCGGCCAAGGCGGTGGTGCGCGACGTCGGCCGCGTCATGGGCCACCCCTACGGCTTCGTCGACCGCATCGCCAAGCTCATCCCCTTCGAGGTGGGCATCACCCTGCAAAAGGCCATCGCCCAGGAGCCGCAACTGGCCGAGCTGATCCAGCAGGACGAGGAGGTGGCCAGCCTCATCGAGATGGCGCAGAAGCTCGAGGGCCTGGCGCGCAACGCCGGCAAGCACGCCGGCGGCGTGGTCATCGCCCCCACCCAGCTCACCGACTTCTGTCCGCTCTACTGCGAGCAGGGCGGCGACAACATCGTCAGCCAGTTCGACAAGGACGACGTGGAGGCCGTGGGCCTGGTCAAGTTCGACTTCCTGGGCCTGCGCACCCTGACCATCATCGACTGGGCGCTGGACAACATCGAGAAGCAGAAGGGCAGGGCGGCGCGGCCCGACATCGAGGCCATTCCGCTGGACGACGAGGCGGCCTTCGCGCTGCTCAAGGCCTGCCAGACCACCGCCGTGTTCCAGCTCGAATCACGCGGCATGAAGGACCTCATCAAGCGCCTGCAGCCGGATTCCTTCGAGGAGATCGTCGCCCTGGTGGCCCTGTTCCGGCCGGGGCCGCTGCAGTCGGGCATGGTGGACGACTTCATCAACGTCAAGCACCGGCGCAAGAAGCCGGAGTACCCGCACCCGGACATCAAGCACGTCCTCGAGCCCACCTACGGCGTCATCCTGTACCAGGAACAGGTGATGCAGATCGCCCAGGTGCTGGCCGGCTACACCCTCGGCGGTGCCGACATGCTGCGCCGCGCCATGGGCAAGAAAAAGCCGGAGGAGATGGCCAAGCAGCGCGAGATCTTCACCCAGGGTGCGCTGGCCCGGGGAGTCGAAGAGAAGACCGCCACCCACATCTTCGACCTGATGGAGAAGTTCGCCGGTTACGGCTTCAACAAGTCGCACTCGGCCGCCTACGCGCTGGTCTCCTACCAGACCGCCTGGCTCAAGGCCCACTACCCGGCGGCCTTCATGGCCGCGGTGATGTCTGCCGACATGGACTCCACCGACAAGGTGGTGACCCTCATCGAGGAGTGCCGTGAGCTGGAGCTGGCCGTGGTGTCGCCCAACGTCAACACCAGCCATTATCGGTTCACGGTGAAGGACGACAGCGCCATCTTCTACGGCCTGGGTGCCATCAAGGGGGTGGGCGAGGGCGCCATCGAGGGCATCATCGACAGCCGCGAGCAGGACGGTCCCTACCAGGATCTGTTCGATTTCTGTAGCCGCATCGACCTGAAGAAGGCCAACCGCCGCACCCTGGAGGCCCTGATCCGCGCCGGCGCCCTGGACGACCTCGGCCCAAACCGGGCCACCCTGATGGCCAGCCTGGACACCGCGATTCAGATGGCCGAGCAGCATCGCAAGGACCGCGACGCCGGGCAGGACGACCTGTTCGCCCTCATGGCGCCGGAGGAGGCCGTCAGCGGCACTTTCGTCGAGGCAGCGGACTGGGACGACGAGATCCGTCTCAACGGCGAGAAGGAGACCCTTGGCCTGTATCTCACCGGGCACCCCATCGACCGCTACGAGACCGAGCTGAGCGGCATCGTCAGCCACCGCATCTGCGACCTCAACCCCACCGGCGACCAGACCATCGTCGTCGCCGGCCTGGTGGTGGCCCTACGCACCATGAACACCCGCCGCGGTGACCGCATGGCCTTCGTCACCCTCGACGACCGCACCGGACGGCTCGAATTGGCGGTGTTCGCCGATACCTACCAGGAATGCCGCGAACTGCTGATCAAGGATCGCCTGGTGGTGGTGGAGGGCGAGGTGAGCGTGGACGACTACTCTGGCGGCATCAAGATGAGTGCGCGCAAGGTCTACGACATCGACAATGCGCGGGAGTCCTTTGCCAAACGTCTGGTGTTGACCCTCGACCACCGGCGTGCCGCCAACGGCTTCGTCCGCGACCTGGCCCAGGCGCTCGGCCCCTTCCGCGAGGGCCACTGCCCGGTGCGCATCGACTATCGACGACCGGATGCCCGTGCCCAGCTCACCCTGGGTGCCGACTGGCGCGTGCGGCCCACCGACGAGCTGCTGCGCCGCATCGCCGAGCTGGCCGGCGAGGACAGCGTGCGCATCGAGTATTGAGCCGTCTTGGACATACAGTCAGCGTGTCGGGGTGAGGAACGAACCCCAACGATCCCGACCGTTGGGCATCGATTCGCTCAGCCCAATCCACGGTGCGCGAAACATACAAGGAGCGGGCCCGTGGGCAGCGATGGTTTACCACCCGTGTCATCGCGGCCAGGGTGTCCGCTCCTGCGATGGTGGATCGAGGGTGATGGCTGCCACAAACTGAGGCATCCGCGGCGTAAAACGGGTAAAATCGCCAGCTTCTCCTGCCATCCGACACATCCGGTCATTTCCCATGAACATGAATTTCCTCGAATTCGAACAACCCATCGCCGAGCTGGAGGCGAAGATCGAAGAGCTGCGCTATGTCGGCTCCGACAGCGAGATCAACATCAGCGAAGAGATCGCCCGGCTGCAGACCAAGAGCCGTGAGCTGACCGAATCCATCTTCTCCAAGTTGGACGCCTGGCAGGTGTCTCAGCTGGCTCGCCATCCCCAGCGTCCCTACACCCTGGACTACATCGAGCGCATCTTCACCGACTTCGAAGAGTTGCACGGCGACCGCGCCTTTGCCGACGACCCGGCCATCGTCGGTGGCATCGCCCGTCTGGAGGGGCGTCCGATCATGGTCATCGGCCAGCAGAAGGGCCGTGATACCACGGAGAAGCTGAAGCGCAATTTCGCCATGCCGCGCCCCGAGGGCTATCGCAAGGCGAAGCGCCTGATGGAGATGGCCGAGCGCTTCAAGATGCCCATCTTCACTTTCATCGACACCCCCGGCGCCTATCCCGGTATCGACGCCGAGGAGCGCGGTCAGAGCGAGGCCATCGCGCGGAATCTGTTCGTCATGGCGCAGCTGAAGACCCCCATCGTCTGCAGCGTGATCGGTGAGGGCGGCTCCGGCGGCGCGCTGGCCATTGGCGTCGGTGATCGCCTGCTGATGCTGCAGTACAGTACCTACTCGGTGATCTCCCCCGAGGGCTGTTCCACCATCCTGTGGAAGAGCGCCGAGAAGGCCGCCGAGGCGGCGGAGGTGATGGGGATCACGGCCGGGCGTCTGAAGGAGCTGGGCCTGGTGGACCAGGTGGTGGCCGAGCCCCTGGGCGGTGCCCACCGCGACATGGATGCCATGGCCCAGCGCCTGAAGAGCGCCCTGCTGGAGAACCTCGAGGTGCTCGACAGCATCCCCCTTGACAAGCTGCTGGAGACCCGCTATCAGCGCTTGATGCAGTACGGAAACTACGCCGAGGCCTGAGACCGACATGCCCGCCCGCCGCGGGGACCGACCCAGCGCACTACAGCCCGCACTGCCTCGCGGGATCCAACCCCGACGCTTTCGGGTGGCCTTCAGCGGCGGCCTTGACTCGCAGGTGTTGCTGGACCTGATGGCCCGCCTGCGCGATTCGGCTGAAGGTCTGCCCGGGGGCGCGCAGCTGGATGCGCTGCACGTGGATCACGGCCTCAGCCCTCACAGCGCCCAATGGGCCGAGCATTGCGCCGAACGCTGCGACGCG
>JANTGX010000151.1 GCA_024762755.1 Gammaproteobacteria bacterium | reverse complement strand
AGCGCATGAACGGCTGGGAGTTGACGTTCTCGTCGTCCTTGGTGAAGTCCAGACCACCACGCAGGCCTTCGTAGCAGGCGCGGCCGTAGTTCTTGGCCGACAGGCCCAGCTTCGGCTTGATGGTGCAGCCGAGCAGCGGACGACCATACTTGTTGAGGATATCGCGCTCGACCTGGATGCCCTGGGGCGGACCATTGCAGGTCATGACGTAGGCGATGGGGAAACGGATGTCTTCCAGACGCAGGGCGCGCAGGGCCTTGAAGCCGAACACGTTACCCACCAGCGAGGTCATGACGTTGACCACGGAGCCCTCTTCGAACAGGTCGATGGGATAGGCGACGAAGGCATAGAAGCAGGTGTCGTCACCGGGGACGTCTTCGATGGCGTAGGCACGACCCTTGTAGTGGTCCAGGTCGGTCAGCAGATCGGTCCACACGGTGGTCCAGGTGCCGGTGGAGGACTCGGCGGCCACGGCGGCGGCGACTTCTTCACGCGGCACGCCCGGCTGGGGGGTGACTTTGAAGCAGGCCAGGATATCGGTCTCCAGCGGGGTGTATTCCGGCATCCAGTAAGTTTCGCGGTACTCTTTGACGCCCGCGTTATAGGTCTTGGCCATGAGGCTCTCCTCTCTTTGGTTGATCGTTGTTGATCGTCTTGTTCGGGGACTGCTTGCAACGGTGTCTATCACCGTGTGGCAGGAATACTAGCCAGACATCTTCATAAATAAAAATCGATAGTTTCGATCTTCATGATAGACTTTAATTTATGATCTCACTCGACAAGAACGCCCTCGTCCGCCATGCCACCCTGCGCCAGCTACAGATCCTGGTCACCGTGGCCCACACCGGTGGCTACACGCGCGCAGCCGAGGCCCTGCACCTCACCCAGCCCACCGTCTCCATGCAGGTGAAGAAACTCAGTGACGTGGTGGGCATGCCCTTGTTCGAGCGAGTCGGCAAGAAGTTGCATCTCACCCGGGCCGGGAAGGTCGTGGTAGCGGCCGCCGAGGACATCCTCAACCGCCTGGTGACATTGGGTGACGGCATCGTCGAGATCCAGGGGGAGGTGAAGGGGTTCCTGCAGGTCGCCGCGGTGACCAGCGCAAAGTATTTCATGCCCCATCTGCTGGGCAGCTTTCTGCACGACTACACCGAGGTGGAACCCAGTCTGCGGGTGACCAACAAGCGCACCCTGCTCGAACGTCTGGTGAACAACGAGGACGATTTCGTCATCATGGGCGAAGTACCAAAGTCTCTCGACGTGGTGGTCTACCCCTTCCTCGACAACATTCTGGTGCCCGTCGCCAGCACCAGCCATCCCCTGGCGCAGGAAAAGGGGATCTCCCTGCAGCGCCTCGGCGAGGAACGCTTTCTCGCACGGGAGCCCGGCTCCGGTACGCGTCAGGCGCTGACGAGATTGTTCGAGGACGAGGGTCTGACACTGCGCTCGCACATGGAACTGGGCAGCCCTGAGGCCATCAAGCAGGCGGTAATGGCCGGACTGGGAGTCTCGGTGCTCTCTCTGCACAGCCTGCGTCTGGAGTTGGCCACCGGCCAGCTTTGCGTATTGGACGTGGAAGGCTTTCCCCTCAACCGTCGCTGGTTTGCCGTCCACATGCCGGGCAAACAGCTTTCGCTGGTGGCACGCACCTTCCTCGACTTCCTGCTCGAGAAGGGCGCCGACCTGATCGACGGCCTCCCCGGCAAGGAGACGACCTGATCACGCCATGGCCCGCAGGGCCTCGATGCGTTCCTCCAACGGCGGGTGGGAGCTGAACAGGCGGCCGATACCCTCCCGCAGGCCGCCGTTGATGCCGAAGGCGGCCAGCTGGTCCGGCAGCTGGGCCTGGCCCGCGTTGAGCCGCAGACGTTGCAGGGCGGCGATCATCTTCTCCTTGCCCACCAGCTGGGCCGCACCGGCGTCGGCGCGGAACTCCCGATAGCGCGAGAACCACATGACGATGAGGGTGGCGAGGATACCCAGCACCAACTCGGCGATGATGGTGGTGATCCAGAAGGCCGGGCCATGGCCGCGCTCGTTCTTGAACACCACGCGATCCACCGTGTGGCCGATGACCCGGGCGAAGAAGATGACGAAGGTGTTCACCACGCCCTGGATCAGGGCCAGGGTCACCATGTCGCCATTGGCCACGTGGCTGATCTCGTGCGCCAGCACCGCCTCGGCCTCGGCCTGGTCCATGGTATTCAGCAGGCCGCGGCTCACGGCCACCAGGGCATTGTTGCGCGACATGCCGGTGGCGAAGGCGTTGACCTCAGGCGACTCGTAGATGGCCACCTCCGGCATGCCGATGCCGGCCTGCCGGGCGAGGCGCGCGACGGTCTCCAACAGCCACTGCTCGGTGCGGTTGCTGGGCTGCTCAATGACGTGCGCCCCGGTGAAGCGCTTGGCGGTCCATTTGGACAGGGCCAGGGAGATCAGCGAACCGCCGAAGCCAAAGACCAGGGCAATGACCATGGAGGTGCCCAGGTCGATACTGATGCCCTGCTCGCGAAAGAAGGGCTCTAGCAGAGGCAAGGTGATACTGAGGACGATGAGGATCGCCAGGTTGGTGGCGAGGAATAGGGCGATACGTTTCATACAGACGCTCTCCAGAGGTCGGGATTGGGGTGTCACGGAAGATCGATGTGCGGCCGTGCCGCGGCGTTTCAAGACTAGGAGTCTGTCGGGTTTAGGCGATCGCCGCGAGGGAAAGCCATTTTGGATCAGGTTTTTCGATCGTTTGAGGCGAATAGCCGTAGCTATTCAACGAAAAGGATTTTCCTCAGAAGATCAGTCCTAAGCCCGACAGACTCCTAGGACTCTTCGGCCGTGATCCGGTTCAGGCTGAATTCCCGCTGCATGGTCTCCGGCGAGCGGATGATACGCGAGACCCGCTCGCCATCAAGCTCCAGGGTCACCCGCGTACCGGGCTGCAGGCGGTGACTCTGATGCAGGATCAGGCCCTCACGACCGCTGCCCAGGCGAGTCCAGATGGCCGGCAGGGCCATCTCGCTCTGGCTGAGGAACTCGCTCTGCACCGCCGTCGGCACCACCTGCGACGAAAGCAGGCGAATGGTCACCTCGATATCCGGGCCGTTGCGCTGGAAGCGCGCCACATAGCCCACGCGGGGGCTGCGCAGTTCCTCGCGGGTGAAGCCGAAGGCCACCAGTTGGCCGATGAACAGGGCGCTGGTGAACTGCGACTCACGGGTCTTGATGCGCACGCCGCCGGCGCTGACGTCCATCACGAACCACTGCCCGCTGCCCTGCACGTCGGTCTCCGCGGTGACCAGCGACGAGCGCTCGGCGAGGGCGTCGCGCAGGGCATTCTCGTCACCCGTCAGGGCCTCCTCGTCGCCCTCGGTGAGGGTCTCCACCAGTAGCTGGTAGACCGGCATGAAACCGGTGTAGACATAGAGGATCTTGTCGCCCAGGGAATATTCCCGCTGACCCCGCCGTCGCTTCAGCTTCAGTTTGTCGCACATGGCGTCCACCGTCAGCAGCCGCGCCAGGTCCTGCGAATCGGCGACCATGCGCGCATGTTCGTCGTCGTCCTCGCTGTCGAACAACTGCCAGAGCCGCTCGTGCTCCTTCATCAGGGCCACTTCCAGCGGCACCAGATCGATGCGCAGGGCCACCGGCACCTTCTGTTCATTGCTCACACCCTGTTCCTCCGCATCCACCAGGCGCTGCTGGGCGAGGGCCGCACTGGCCTTTTCGTCCTGCCGTTCGAAGAACGGCGGGCGGTCCTGATTGCCGTAGACGATCACCTCGCCATTGCCCAGGGCCCCACCGTCGTCCTGCATCAGTTTCAGCTTGGGCAGCATGGCGCCGAGCTGGGCCTCGACGATATGCATCTTCTGTGAGGCAAGGGTGTTGGTGTCGAGCAGACCGAACAGCTGGATGGCGAGAAAGGTCTGCGCCAGGCTGGTGCTGGCGGGGGGCCGACGATTCAGCTCACCGCCGCGGCGCTCCACCTTCACCTGCAGGCAGGGCAGCGCCTTGAAGGGCGCATCGACGTCCTCCCATTGGCGCAGGGCGAAGAAGATGCGGTTGCAGTCGAGCCAGGTGGCCTTGGGCAGCTTGAGATATCGCAGGGCGCGCAGGCGTTGCTCGATGCGGATCAGCTCCAGGATCAGCCGGCCGCACTCCTGCACCCGTGGTAACACGCGCACGAAGCGCCGGTCCGGCAGCAGGTAGTCGCGACGCAATACCTGTTTGTAGCCGATGGCCAGCTGGCTGCAGACCTGAATGGAGGCCTTCAGGCCCTCGCGGCGGTCGTGGGATTCGGGCAGGGCCTCTCCCTTGTGGTGCTCGGAATAGACCCTGCGGATGGCCGGGCAGGCGTGTTGCAGACAGAGCGAGACCCGAGACAGGCGGCGGTTCTCGGCCAGGGGTTCCACATTGAGTTTGCCCAGGTAGGACTCGATCACCCGCAGTAGCTCGATGGGGTGCTCCGCGAGCTGGAGCCAATGGTCCACCGGGGGCGGCGGCAGGTCCTTGTCGCGCGAGAAGGGGCTGCGCGCATGCAGGGGTGGCAGCTCCAGGGGAAGAGGCAGCACCCGCGCCGGTGCCGCTTGCCGTACGCCAGTCGGGCGCGGCAACCAATCCAGCCAGGCCGGCAGGTTCAGCGGCATGTGGTGCTCACCGTGGTCTCAGCGGGCCGGCACGTGCCTGGATGGCCCGACATACGCCCGTCGGGCCATGGCTTGCCGCCCGGCACGGCGCATCCGGCCAGCGGCCGATGGCCGGCGTTCATGGTCGAAATTCCCTTCAGCTCCATCGTTCCACACTAGCCCGCCCGCCGAGGGCAGACAAGCCTCATTCCTCACCGCTGTGAAGTGCGTCAACCCGCTGGAAACCCCGCGGCAGTTTGGCCCCGCGTCGACCGCGCTCGCCCCGGTAGTGTTCGAGGTCCTTGGCCTTCAGGGTCAGGTGACGCTTGCCGGAAAGGATGGTGAGGCTCTCACCCGCGGGGACCACGGCCATGTCGACCACGTATTCCTCGCGATTGGCCACCCGCGCGGGAGGGATACCGATGATCTTGTTGCCCTTGCCGCGTGCCATCTCCGGCAGCTCGGCCAGTGGCACCACCAGCAGGCGGCCTTCGCTGGTCACCGCGGCGAGCAGATCCGAGTCCGGGTCCGTCACCCGACGCGGCGGCAGCACCCGCGCCCCCGTGGGCAGTTTGAGCAGGGCCTTGCCGGACTTGTTCTTGGCGTACAGATTCTCCAGCCGGGTGACGAAGCCGTAGCCGGCATCGGAGGCGATGAGGTAGCGATCATCGGGGGCGCCGCTGAGCACGGCGACGAACTGGGCGCCCTCGGGCAGGTTCACGCGACCGCTGAGCGGCTCGCCCTGGCTGCGCGCCGAGGGCAGGCTGTGGGCCGGCAGTGCATAGCTGCGGCCGGTGCTGTCGAGGAACACCGCCAGCTGATTGGCACGGCCACGGGCGGCGGCGAGGAAACCGTCGCCGGCCTTGTAATTGAGGCTGGCGGGGTCCACCTCGTGGCCCTTGGCGGCACGCACCCAGCCCTTTTCGGAGAGCACGATGGTGATGGGCTCGGCGCTGACCAGGGCAGTCTCGTCCAAGGCGCGGGCGGCCTCGCGCTCGACCAGGGGCGATCGACGCGCGTCGCCATATTCCTCGGCATCGCGTTTGAGTTCCTTTTTCACCAGGGTCTTGAGGCGCGCCTCGGAACCGAGTGTCTTCTGCAACTGGTCGCGCTCACTGGCCAGGGCCTCCTGCTCGGCACGGATCTTCATCTCCTCCAGGCGGGCCAGTTG
>JANTGX010000150.1 GCA_024762755.1 Gammaproteobacteria bacterium | reverse complement strand
GTGGAGCCCTCCACCAGGGGCAGCAGGTCGCGCTGCACGCCCTCGCGCGAGACGTCGGGGCCGGAGCTCTCGCCGCGCTTGCAGATCTTGTCCATCTCGTCGAGGAAGACGATGCCGTTCTGCTCCACGTTCTGCACGGCGCTGAGCTTGATCTCGTCTTCGTTGAGCAGCTTGCCGGCCTCTTCATCGGTGAGCAGTTTGAAGGCCTCGCGGATGGGCAGCTTGCGGGTCTTGGTGCGGCTGGTGCCCATGTTCTGGAACAGGCCCTGCAGCTGGCTGGTCATCTCCTCCATGCCGGGCGGGGCCATGATCTCCACGCCCATGGGGCCGGTGCTCAGCTCCACCTCGATCTCCCTGTCGTCGAGCTCGCCCTCACGCAGCTTCTTGCGGAATTTCTGCCGGGTGTTGGCGGCCTGTTCGGTCTCCGGCGCCGACTCGGTGTCATCGAAGCCAAAGCCGCGCCGTGCCGGGCGCAGCAGGATGTCGAGGATGCGCTCCTCGGCGGCCGCCTCGGCGCGCGTGTGCACCTTTTCCATCTCGGCCTCGCGCGTCAGCTTGACGGAGATCTCTACCAGGTCACGGATGATGGACTCCACATCGCGGCCGACGTAGCCCACCTCGGTGAACTTGGTCGCCTCCACCTTGACGAAGGGGGCCTGCGCCAGGCGCGCCAGGCGGCGGGCGATCTCGGTCTTGCCCACGCCGGTGGGGCCGATCATGAGGATGTTCTTGGGCGTGATCTCGCCCTTCAGGGCGTCGTCCACCTGGGCCCGGCGCCAGCGGTTGCGCAGGGCGATGGCCACCGCGCGCTTGGCGTCGGCCTGGCCGACGATGTGTTTGTCCAGTTCCTGGACGATCTCTCTGGGTGTCATTTGGGACATGGGGCTCTCGAACTCTTTCGCTCTGGCGAAGTATGCGGTCTGGGTGGGGTCATGCCATCCCCCGGAGGAGAGGGGCGCTCAGTCGTCGCCGCCCAATTCCTCGAGGGTGAAGCGGTCGTTGGTGTAGATGCAGATGTCGGAGGCGATCTTGAGCGCCTTCTCGCAGATGCTGCGCGCGTCCAGCTCGGTGTTCTCCATCAGCGCGCGGCCGGCGGACTCGGCGAAGCTGCCGCCGGAGCCGATGGCGATGAGATCGTGCTCCGGCTCGATGACGTCGCCGTTGCCGGAGATCACCAGCGAGGCCTCGGTGTCGGCCACCGAGAGCAGGGCCTCGAGGCGGCGCAGCATGCGGTCGGTGCGCCAGTCCTTGGCCAGCTCCACGGCGGCGCGGGTGAGGTGGCCCTGGTGCTTCTCCAGCTTGCCCTCGAAGCGCTCGAACAGGGTGAAGGCATCGGCGGTACCGCCGGCGAAGCCCGCCAGCACCTTGCCGTGGTAGAGCCGGCGCACCTTGCGCGCATTGCCCTTCATGACCGCGCTGCCCAGGGTCACCTGGCCGTCGCCGCCGATCACCACGCGGCCATTGCGGCGCACGGAGAGAATGGTGGTACCGTGAAATTGCTCCAAGACGCGCTCCTCTCTGCGTAACAGAGCGGAAATTCTACACCATATCGGCGGCCTGGGCGGCGCCCTCGACGGGGTAGCGCTGGAGGATGAGGAGGAACTCGTCGAGATGGGCGAGGAACAGGTCCACCAGCCGCGGCTCGAAGTGTCGGCCGCGCTGCTCCTGCATCCAGGCCTGCACCTCGGCCAGCGACCAGGCCTGCTTGTAGACCCGTGGCGAGATCAGGGCGTCGAACACATCGGCCAGGGCGACGATGCGGCCGAAGGGGTGGATGGCCTCCCCGGCCAGGCCCTGCGGATAGCCCGTGCCGTCCCATTTCTCGTGGTGCTGCAGGGCGACGATGGCCGCCGCCTGCAGGATGTCGCGCTGCGAATGGCGCAGCATGGTGTAGCCGATGCGGGCGTGATTCTGCATGATCTCGCGCTCCGTCTCGGTGAAGTCGCCGGGCTTGAGCAGCACCTCGTCGGGGATGCCCAGCTTGCCGATGTCGTGCAGCGGCGCGGCGGCGCTCAGCAGATCGACCTCGTGCGCCGGCAGGCCGGCCAGACTGGCCAGCAGGCGGCTGAAGTGGGTCACCCGGCGGGTGTGGTTGTGGGTCTCCTGCGAGCGCTGCTCCTCGATCACGCCCATGGTGTAGACGGTCTCGCGCAGGGTGCTCTCGATCTCGTCGTTGAGGGCGTGCAACTCGAGGTTCTTTGCCCGCAGCAGGTCCTGGTGGGCGATGATCTCGTTGTTGAAGAGGTTGATCTCATTGGCCACGCGGGTGAACTCCTGCGTGTCGAACTGCTCCGTGTGCACCGGCTCCTGCTGCCGGTAGGCGGTGCGGGCGTTCTCCACCAGGGCCTCCAGCGGTCGCTGCACGTAGCGCTGAATGGTGCGCGAGGTGTTGAGCAGGATCAGGGCGAGGAACAGGGCGGAGATGAGCAGCAGACCCAGCAACACCCCCAAAGACTGATTGCGGTAGGCGGTGACGTCGAGGCGCACGTCCACCGCGCCCAGTACCGTGCCCTCCGCCACGTGGTGGCAACCAAGGCAGTTGAGCCCGCCCTCGCTGGAGGCGATGTAGGGGATCACCGCGCGGATGGTCGGCCGGGCGGTGAATTCGTCGAACTGGAAGCGCGCCTCGCCGCTGGCCAGGGCCGCGCGGCTGAGCCCGTCGGTGGCCCGCTCGTCGGCCCGCCCGGGGCCGAACTGGGCGATCACCGGTTGGTTGCGGATCACCTGCAGCCGGTCCACCCGGTGCAGCTCGCGGATCTCCGCCAGATAGTAGTCGCGGCGGTCCATGATGCCGGCCTTCATGTGCGCAGTGAGCCCCGCCTTCACCAGCTCGGCCAGGGCCAGGGCGTGGTCCTCCACGGTGCGCGTCGAGACGTAGCGGAAGTTCACCGCCGTGAGCAACAGGAGTACCGCCGCCAAGCCCAGCAGGAAGCTGACGAGGTTTCTGACCGTGAGGGTCTTGATGCTGGGCTTTTTCATGCGCTGTGCGTGCCTTGCTCGCGTGACCCGCGGGCACGCCTCAGCGTTTCGGCTTCTTGCGCGCCCGCGGGTGGGCCTGGTCGTAGACCTGGGCCAGATGCTGGAAATCGAGGTGGGTGTACACCTGGGTGGTACTGATATCGGCATGGCCGAGCAATTCCTGTACCGCGCGCAGGTCGCCACTCGACTCCAGCAGATGGCTGGCGAAGGCGTGGCGTAGCTTGTGCGGGTGCACGCGGGCATCGATGCCCTGGCGGCGGCCCCAGTGGGCCAGGCGGTCCTGCACCGCGCGTGGCGTGAGGCGGCCGCCACGCCGGCTGACGAACAGGGCGCCCTCCCCCGGCGCGGCCAGCCGGCCACGCACCGCCTGCCAGCGCTGCAGGGCCTCGCGCGCCAGCCGCCCCACCGGCACCTCGCGCTGTTTGTTGCCCTTGCCGGTGACACGCAGGCTGCCGGCGGCGAGGTCCACCTGACCCAGTTCCAGTGACACCAGCTCGGCCAGGCGCAGGCCGGAGGAATAGACCAGCTCCATCATGGCGCGGTCGCGGCAGTCGAGGGGGTCGTCGTCCGGCATCGCCAGCAGGCGCGACATCTGATCCACATCGAGGGGTTCGGGCAGGCGGCGGGGCGCGCGCGGGGCGCGGACGTCGGCCACCGGGTTGTGACTCACCCGGCCCTCGCGGGCGAGAAAACGGAAGAAGCTGCGTGTGGCGGACAACTGCCGTGCCACGCTGCGCCCGGACAAGCCCTGCCGGTGGCGCTCGGCGGCGAAGCGGCGCAGGTGCTCGTCGTCCAGCGCCGGCCAGTCGCGCACCCCCTGCCGGTCGCAAAAGTCGGCCAGGGCCGCGAGGTCGCGGCGGTAGCCGTCGAGGGTGCGTGGGGAGTAGTGACGTTGACGCAGCAGGTGGTCGAGAAAGCGTTCCTGCCAGTCCCGGGCGGCGGGGTCCACGGCCTCAGGCCGGCTGCAGTTGGCGCTGCAGGGCGCAGGCGATGATTTCACCCATGCGCACGAGGAAGGTGGTGTCGCCGCCGGGGCTGAAGCGCTGGGCGTCGTCGCTGCCCACGGCCAGCAGGCCCAGCGGGCCGCCGCAACGCAGCGGCAGCACCACGGCCGAGCCGTCCACCAGGACCTCCTCGCCGAACAGCAGGGCCGATTGCGGCGCCTGCAGCCGGCCGCAGAAAGGACGCCCGCTGTCGAGCAGCGGGCCAAAGGCCGCCTGCAGCGCCTCCGCTCCGGCGGCGAAGGCGGGGTCGTCCGCCAGTGCGGCGTCGCGCGGCGGGGGCAGCAGGTGCAGGGCGACATGCTCGGCGTCGTAGTCGCTCTGCATGCCCTCCTCCACCCGTGCCATCAGCGGCGCCAGACCCTCGCAGGCCATCAGCTGCAGGGTGAGTTGGTGCAATTGTTCGTTGAGCCGGTCGTTTTCCCGGGCGATGCCGAGCAGGTCCTCGAGTTGCGCGCGCTGGCTCTCGCTCTGCTGGCGCAGCAGGGCCACCTGCCGCTCGATGAGGGAGACGGCGCCCCCTGCCGCGTGGGGCAGGTTCAGCTCGGGCAGCAGCCAGAGATTGTCCTGGAAAAAATTCGGGTGTCGGCGGAGATACTCCGCCACCTGTTCTTCGTCGATGCTCAGGGTCTCGTTCATACCTCGATACTGCCCTCGAATACGGTTGTGGCGGGGCCGGTCATGTACACCGGCGAACCCTCGCCGGCCCAACGAATGTATAGCCGTCCGCCCGGCAGGTCCACCGCCACCCGCTCCTCGCAGCGCCCCCAGAGACGCGCCACCACCGCCGCGGCACAGGCGCCGGTGCCGCAGGCCTGGGTCTCGCCGGCGCCGCGCTCGTAGACCCGCAGGCGCAACTGCTGCGGCGAGACGACCTGCATGAAGCCCACGTTGCAGCGCTGCGGAAAGCGCGGATGGCCCGACACCTGCGGACCCCACTCGGCCACCGCGGCGGTCGCCACGTCCTCCACCTCGATGACGGCGTGGGGGTTGCCCATGGAGACGGCGCCGATCTCCACCTCACCATCCTCCAGCGAGAGGGGATAGCGCAGGGCCTGGGCCTCGGCCTGGAAGGGGATCTCGGCCGGCGCCAGACGCGGCACACCCATCTCGACGGTCACCTGGCCGTCGGCCTCGAGGCGCGGGTGGATGAGGCCGGCGGCGGTCTCTACGGTGATCTCGCGCCTGTCGGTGAGGCCCTGCTCGACGACGAAACGGGCAAAACAGCGGGCGCCGTTGCCGCACTGCTCCACCTCGCCGCCATCGGCGTTGAAGATGCGATAGCGGAAATCGGCCTCGGCGATGCGCGGCGGCTCCACCAGCAGCAACTGGTCACAACCGATGCCGCGGTGACGGTCGGCCAGGAAGCGCACCTGCTGCGGACCGAGGTCGACGGCCTGGCGCACGGCATCGATGACCACGAAGTCGTTGCCCAGGCCGTGCATCTTGGTGAATCTCAATTTCATGCCGCGATGGTTGCAAACTGCGCCCGGCTATTCAAGCTGGGTACAGCTTGGGGGTGGAAACTACGAAAACCGTGCCACACAAGCCGCACGCCCACCCACGAGAGACCGGCCATGCGCCACGAAAGACCCGACTGCCTCGGCAACTACGATTTCGAGCACATCGCCCACTACGCCAAACGGCGCTTCGTCGACGGCTGCGACACCGTCGGCCTGCTGGCCCAGGCGGCAAGCGAGCGCGAACGCGAAGAGATCGCCCTGGTCTGCCTGCTGGACGTACAGGACGATGAGATCCGCGACATCGAGCTGCGCTGCCGCCATGCCGGCCAGTGCCGGATCCTCGACTGCCGGGACCGGCTGCGGA
>JANTGX010000149.1 GCA_024762755.1 Gammaproteobacteria bacterium | reverse complement strand
ACGCAGCGGCCTCGGCCAGAGCGGGCAACTCATGCTGGGGCGCCTGATGGATGGCCGCCTGCAACTTTTTGGTACCGCCGACCAGCGCAATCTGCCGGCCACCGTGGCCGGTGGTGAGGGCATCGCCCAGGCGCTCACCCAGGCGGGCCTGGGGGGCAACGGCATCTTGCATGCACAGACCAGCGATGGCCGCGAGGTGGTCATCGCCTTCCAGGGTATCGAACTGGGCCAGTGGGGTCTGGCCCTGAGTATGGATGCCGAAGAGCTCTACGCCCCGGCCTATGCGCAGATCCGCAAGACCCTCATGGCCATCGCCGTCCTCCTGCTGGTGGGCATTTGGGGCACCGTACGCTTCATCAAACCGCTGGCCGGGCGCATCGTCATCGACAACAGCGAACTCAACCGGCAGATCGCGGAAAAGACCGGCGAACTGGCCGCCAGCCGAGAGCGTCTGGCCGAGGCGCAGCACATCGCCCACATGGGCAGCTTCGAGTGGGACTTGGACGACGACTGCCTCACCGGCAGCGAGGAGTTCTTTCGTATTCTAGGCCTGGGGGTGCGCAACGGTCCCTGCTCCAGTAAGGTCCTCTTCGAGCGTGTCGAGAGCGACGAGCGCGAGCGGGTGCACCGCCAACTGGAGCGGCTGCGGACCCAGCCGGGCCTCGCCAGCCTGGACCTGCGGATCACGACGCCCACGGGCGAAGCCCGTGTATTGCACCTGCGCACCATCTCCAAGGGCGATCACGAAGGGCAGATCGCCCGCATCTCCGGCACCGTGCAGGACGTCACCGAGCGGGCCCACGTGGAGACCGTCATGCGCAGCCTGGCACAAGGCGTGCTGGACGAGCGCGAGAGCGACTTCTTCGTCGTCTGTGCGCTCAATCTGGCCCTGCTGTATCAGTGCAAGGTGGTGCTCATCGGCCTGCTCGACGAAGCGGAGCAGCAAGTGACCACGGAAGTGTTGTGGATCGCCGGACAAGCGGTGGCGAACGTCACCTACGACCTCGACGGCACCCCCTGTGAGGACATCATCCGTCAGCGGCGAAAGCTCATCACCACGGGGCTGCAGCAGCGCTATCCGGACGACGAGATGCTGGTTCAGCTCGATCTCGACAGCTACTACGGCGCGCGTCTGCTGGGCAAGGACGGTCGTGTGCTGGGCCTGGTCTCGGTGATGGATTCCCGCCCGTTGCGCATCAGCCCCCTGACGCGCCCCATCCTCGACGTCTTCGCCAGCCGCTTGGCAGTGGAACTGGAGCAGCGCTGGGCGCAGGAGAAGCTGGCGGCCATGAACGAATCCCTCGAACAGCGCATCGAGGCGCGCACACGGGAGCTGTTGCTGGCCAACCAGGAGTTGGAGGCCTACAGCTATTCCATCGCCCATGACCTGCGTGCCCCGCTGCGCTCCATGACCAGCTTCAGCCAGGTGGTACTGGAGGAGGCCGGCGATGGACTCAACGAGACGGCCACGGACGCCCTGCAGCGGGTGGTGCGTGCCGGTCGGTTCATGGCCCGGCTGATCGACGAGATTCTCGAACTGTCGCGCATCACCCGCAGCCAACTCCGACCCAGCCAGATCGACCTCAGCCGGCAGGCGGAGCAACAACTGCAACGCCTGGCCGAAGCCGAGCCCGAACGGCAGGTGAACTGGCACATAGAGCCGGGGCTGCAGGTGCAGGGCGATGCCAGCCTGGTCCACAGCCTGCTGCAGAATCTGCTCGACAATGCCTGGAAGTTCACCGCGCGGCAGGCAGAGCCCTGTATCGAGGTGGGTCGCTGGGAGGACGAAGAGGACGTGTTCTTCGTGCGCGACAATGGCGTGGGCTTCGACATGCGCTATGCCGACAAGCTCTTTCAGGCCTTCTCCCGGCTGCACGGGCAGGAGGCCTTCGAAGGCACCGGCATCGGTCTCGCCACCGTGCAGCGCATCGTCGAGCGCCATGGCGGGCGGGTGTGGATCGAATCGGAGGAGGGCCGGGGCACCACGGTCTATTTCAGCCTGCGGGCCGAGACAGGACCGACGGCCGGCGATGCGCCCGCGACACCGTCCTCCCGCGCTATGCAAAGTTAGCGGGATAAATTACATTACAGTCATCTGCTCGCATCTGGGAACACGCGGCCGCCCCATGCCCCGTCCCCACGCCGACAGACCATCCAACACCCAGAATGTCCCGCCCCGTCGTCCCTCGATGGTCGTCGGGATCACCCCATTGGACTGCAACGGAAGACGCCATGAACTATCCCACCATTGAATCCTGTGTCGGCAATACGCCGCTGATCTGTCTGCAGCGCCTGCCGGGTGACACCAGCAATACCCTGTTGGTGAAGCTAGAGGGCAACAACCCCGCCGGCTCGGTGAAGGACCGCCCGGCCTTGAGCATGATCCAGCACGCCGAGTCGCGCGGCGAGATCCACCGTGGCGAGACCCTCATCGAGGCCACCAGCGGCAATACCGGCATCGCCCTGGCCATGGCCGCCGCCATCAAGGACTACCGCATGGTCCTCATCATGCCGGAGAACATGAGCGTGGAACGCCGCGGCGCCATGAAGGCCTTCGGCGCCGAGATCATCTTGGTCAGCCGTGAGGCGGGCATGGAAGGCGCACGCGACCTGGCCAAGCAGATGGAGGCGGAGGGCAAGGGCAAGGTGCTGGACCAGTTCTCCAACCCGGACAATCCCCTGGCCCACTACGAGGGTACGGCACCCGAGATCTGGCGCGACACCAAGGGCGGCATCACCCACTTCGTCAGCGCCATGGGCACCACGGGCACCATCATGGGCTGCGCGCGCTATTTCAAGGAAAAGGCCAAGGAGCGCAACACCCACGTGGAGATCGTCGGTGTGCAGCCGGCCGAAGGGGCAGCCATCCCCGGCATCCGGCGCTGGCCGGAGGCGTACCTGCCACGGATCTTCGATGCCGCGCAGGTGGATCGCGTCATCGACGTCACCCAGCAGGCCGCCGAGGACACCACCCGTGCCCTGGCGGCACGCGAGGGCATCTTTGCCGGCGTCTCCTCGGGCGGTGCAGTTGCCGCCGCCCTGCAGCTCTCGCAGCAGGTGGAGAACGCCACCATCGTGGCCATCATCTGTGACCGCGGCGACCGCTACCTGTCCACGGATGTGTTTCCGGCCTGAGCAGGCTTTGTTTCAATATAGCTATTTCCGATCATGTCCAAACGCCGCAAGAAACTCCCCGAACCCCGCATCGCCAGCATCGACGACATGGCCCACGATGGCCGTGGCATCGCCCACCTCGACGGCAAGACCGTATTCATCCACCGTGCCCTGCCCGGCGAAGAGGTGCGCTTCCGATATTGCCGCACGCGCAGCAAGTTCGACGAGGGTGACGTGCTGGAGGTGATCCGGCCCGCCCCTGAGCGGATCGAGCCGCGCTGCGCCCATTTCGGCATCTGCGGCGGTTGCAGCCTGCAGCACCTGGAGGCAGAGGCGCAGATCGTCGCCAAGCAGCAGCGTCTGCTGGACAACCTGCGCAGCATCGGCAACGTCGAGCCGCAGACCGTGCTGCCAGCGCTCAGCGACGACCGCTGGGGCTATCGTCGCAAGGCGCGCCTCGGCGTGAAATACATGCGCCGTGAGCGGGTGGTGCGGGTCGGTTTCCGCGAGCGCAGCAGTTCCTTCCTGGCCAACCTCGAGCGTTGTGAGGTGCTGCACCCGCGCATCGGTGAACACCTCGACGAACTCTCCGCGCTGGTCGGCCAACTCAGCATCAAGGATCGGGTTCCGCAGATCGAGGTGGCGGTGGGGGATGACAACGCCGCCTTGGTGTTCCGCCATCTCGCCGAGCCGAACGAGGCAGACCTCGACCTGTTGCGTGACCATGGTCGGAAGAAGGGGCTCGTCATCTTCCTGCAATCCGGCGGGCCGAAGACGGTGACGCGCTTATGGCCGGAGGAGGAGGGCGCCGACAGCGTGCTCGGCTATCGCCTGCCCGAGTTCGATGTGGAGATGCGGTTCCGGCCCACCGACTTCACCCAGGTCAATGCCGGCCTCAACCGCAAGATGATCGCCCGCGCCATCGAACTGCTCGACCCGCAGCCCGGCGAGCGTGTCCTCGACCTGTTCTGCGGCCTGGGCAACTTCTCCCTGCCCCTGGCACGCAAGGCCGACCGCGTGGTGGGCGTGGAGGGCGAGGAAGGCCTCGTGGCCCGGGCCCGCGAGAACGCCCAACGCAACGGCATCGACAACGTGGAATTCCACGCCACAGATCTCAACGGCGACCTCGCCGCCGAGCCCTGGTACGGCGAGGGCTTCGACAAACTGCTGCTGGACCCGCCGCGCAGCGGCGCCCCGGTGGTGGTGGCGAACCTGCCGACACCGCTGCCGCGGCGCATCGTCTACGTCTCCTGCGACCCCGCCACCCTGGCCCGCGATGCCGGCACCCTGGTGCACGATCAGGGCTATGATCTCGTCAGCGCCGGGGTCATGGACATGTTCCCGCACACCGGTCACGTGGAGTCCATCGCCCTGTTCGAACGCCGGGTGTGAACGGCGTCGCAGGGCCTAACCGGCGGCATTCACATCGTTGAAATCGGTGCTATCTTCTGGGCATAGAGCGAGGAGGCGTACGATGGCACAGAGCCCAAACCCTGAGGTAGGTAACTGGTACCGCGGCCAGGACGGCCAGCTGTTCCGCGTCGTTGCCATCGATGAGGACGAGACCACCATCGAGATACAGACCTTCGAGGGTGATGTGGACGAAATGGACTTCGAGACCTGGGACGAGATCCCGCCGGAGAGCGTCGCCCCGCCCGAGGATTGGTCCGGCGCCTTCGACGACCTGGAGGCCGACGACCTCGGCTACACCGATATGAATCACCGCCCCTCCGACCGCCCCTTCAGCCTCGACGATCTCGAAGACTAGCCTGGGCGACCTCGACGACCGAGGGCTCTGTCCCCGTCCCCCGTCGCCGGCAGTTGTGCACATTCCCTGCAGATGCGGTTCGCTGCTAGCATCGGCACCCTGCGGTGTATCAGCCCAGTAGCCTGGGTTAAGCGTAACGAAACCCGGGGGAATCAGCGCGATCAATTCCCGGGTTTCGCTGCACTCAACCCAGGCTACACAATCATGTGTAGGAGCGCCCTCAGGCCGCGATGAATCCCCCAAACCGCTATCGCGGCCTGGGGACTGCTCCTGCGAAATCAGCGCGTCAGCTTCTTGTACTTGACCCGGTGCGGCTGGTCGGCCTCGGCGCCCAGGCGGCGCTTGCGGTCGGCCTCGTAGTCGGCGTAGTTGCCCTCGAACCAGGTCACGCTGCTGTCGCCCTCGAAGGCGAGGATGTGGGTGGCGACGCGGTCGAGGAACCAGCGGTCGTGGGAGATGACCACGGCGCAGCCGGGGAAGTCGAGCAGGGCCGCCTCGAGGGCGCGCAGGGTTTCCACGTCCAGGTCGTTGGTGGGCTCGTCGAGCAGCAGCACGTTGCCGCCGGCGGCCAGCAGCTTGGCCAGGTGTACGCGGTTGCGTTCGCCGCCGGAGAGGTCGCCGACGCGCTTCTGCTGGTCTGTGCCCTTGAAGTTGAAGCGGCTGACGTAGGCGCGCGAGTTCACCTCCAGGGTGCCGATCTGCATGATGTCGTGGCCGCCGGAGATCTCTTCCCACACGGTCTTGCCGTCGTCCAAGGCGTCGCGGCTCTGGTCGACGCAGGCGATCTTGGCTGTCTCGCCGATGCGCAGTTCGCCGCCGTCCGGTTTTTCTTCACCGGTGATCATGCGGAACAGGGTGGTCTTGCCGGCGCCATTGGGGCCGATGATGCCGACGATGCCGCCCTTGGGCAGGTTGAAGTTGAGATTTTCGTA
>JANTGX010000148.1 GCA_024762755.1 Gammaproteobacteria bacterium | reverse complement strand
CCTCTATGCCGAGAACACCAGCAAGCGCAGCAAACTCTATCCGGGCGTGCGCGAAGGCCTGGACTACCTGAAGAGCGAGGGTTACCCCCTGGGCTGTGTGACCAACAAGGCGGCTCAGTTCACCCTCCCCCTGCTCAAGGATCTGGGCATCTATGATTACTTCGAGAGCATCGTCTGTGGCGACACCCTGGAAAAGAAAAAACCGGATCCCTTGCCGCTGCTCTATTCCGCCGAAAAGCTGGGTGCAAAGCCGGAGGAGTCGCTGATGATCGGCGACTCGGTGAGCGACGTAAAGGCCGCGCGTGCCGCAGGATTCCAGATCGTCTGCATGAGCTACGGATACAATCATGGCATTGACATCCGCGAGTCCAAGCCGGACGCGGTGATCGACTCCATGGTCGAATTGAAGGATCTGCTGTAGCGTGGGTCGACCCATGCCTCGGAAATGAACACGGAGTACACGGGGCCGCGGAGACACAGAGGATCAATATGAAAATATCCATCTCCGTGTCTTCGCGGCTTCGTGGTCTCCATGTTGATTCCACTGGCCAGGAATTTTTCGCATGATCGACGAGACGCAATTCGCCGAGCTGGCCCGCCAGGGCTACAACCGCATCCCCGTCATGCGCGAGGTGCTGGCCGACCTCGATACTCCTTTGAGTGTCTATTTGAAGTTGGCCAACGGTCCCTATTCCTATCTCTTCGAGTCGGTGCAGGGGGGCGAGAAGTGGGGTCGCTATTCCATCATTGGCCTGCCCTGCCGGCGGGTGGTCCGCGTGGTTGGCCGGCGGGTGACGCTGGAGGATTGTGGCGACCCCCTCGAGTCCCTGGAGGTCGACGACCCCCTGCAATGGATCGAGGCGTTCCAGGCCCGCTATCGCGTGCCGGAGCTGGAGGGTATGCCGCGCTTCAATGGCGGGCTGGTGGGCTATTTCGGTTACGACACGGTGCGTTATATCGAGCCCCGTCTGGCGGCCTGCCCCAATGTCGATGAGCTCGGCACCCCGGATATCCTGCTCATGGTCTCCGACGAGGTCGTTGTCTTCGACAACCTCGGCGGCAAACTCTATCTCATCGTGCATGCGGACCCGGCCGAGGAGGATGCCTTCGAGCGGGCCCGCCAGCGCCTGGACGCCCTGACGGAACGGCTGAGGAGCCCCCTGCCGCGGCAGGCCGCCGGTACCGCCCACGCGGTGGCGGAGGAGGACTTCGTGTCCGATTTCACCGAGGCTGGCTTCAAGCAGGCGGTGGAGGCCGCGCGCCAATACATCATCGACGGTGACGTGATGCAGGTGGTCCTGTCACAGCGCCTCTCCATCCCCTTCAACGCCCGCCCGCTGGATCTCTATCGCGCCTTGCGTAGCCTCAATCCGTCGCCCTACATGTTCTACCTCGATCTGCACGACTTCCATATTGCCGGTTCATCGCCGGAGATACTGACCCGCCTCGAAGATGGCAAGGTCACCGTGCGGCCCATCGCTGGCACCCGCCGCCGAGGCCATACGGAAGAAGAGGACCGTGCCCTGGAGGCCGAGCTGCTGGCCGACCCCAAGGAACTGGCCGAGCACCTCATGCTCATCGACCTGGGGCGTAACGACGTCGGCCGGGTGAGTGAGATCGGTAGTGTGCGGCTGACCGAAGAGATGGCCGTGGAGCGCTATTCGCACGTCATGCACATCGTCTCCAACGTGGAAGGCACGCTGCGGCCGGGGCTCTCTGCCATGGATGTGCTGCGCGCCACCTTCCCCGCCGGCACGGTCTCCGGCGCACCCAAGATCCGCGCCATGGAGATCATCGACGAACTGGAGCCGGTCAAGCGCGGTGTGTATGCCGGCGCCGTCGGTTACCTCGCCTGGAATGGCAACATGGATACCGCCATCGCCATCCGCACTGCGGTGATCAAGTCGGGCAAGCTCTATATCCAGGCCGGTGCCGGCGTGGTCTACGACTCGCAACCGCGCCTGGAATGGAAAGAGACCATGAACAAAGGCCGCGCCGTCTTCCGCGCCGCGACCCTGGCCGAGGCGGGCCTTGACGGGGTCGCCAAGGGGCACAGGTAGGCCCGGGATGGAAACACGGAGAGCACGGAGCCACGGAGGCACAGAGTTTGGAAATGAAAGACAGCAACCTGAGCGGGGTCGTCATAGGCGCAGCCATCGAAGTTCATCGAATTCTGGGGCCGGGGTTGCTGGAATCTGTTTACCAGGAATGCCTGGTCCATGAGCTGGGGCTGCGTGGGATCTCGCTGGATTGTGAAGTGCCGATATGCGTTGATTACAAGGGGCTGCTCCTGGGTCATGCTTACCGGGCCGATTTGCTGATTGAGGATCGATTGATCGTGGAGCTGAAAACCGTTGAACAGATCATGCCACTTCACAAGGCGCAATTGTTGACTTATTTGCGCCTGCTGAAAAAACCGTTGGGTTTGCTGATCAATTTCAATACGGCGGTATTGAAAGATGGCGTCCGCCGGGTGGTGAACGATGCCTAGGACTCCGTGTCTCTGCGACTCCGTGATCTCCGTGTTATTCCGCGAGGGAGCAGATCAATGCTGGTAATGATCGACAACTATGATTCCTTCACCTACAACCTGGTGCAGTATTTCGGCGAGTTGGGTGAAGCGGTGCAAGTGTATCGTAACGACCAGATCACGCTGGAGGAGCTGGCGGCGCTGGCGCCCGAGCGCATCGTGATCTCGCCGGGGCCGTGCACGCCCAACGAGGCGGGTATCTCACTGGCGGTCATTGAGCAATTCGCCGGCCGGGTGCCCTTGCTGGGCGTGTGTCTCGGTCACCAGTGCATCGGTCAGGCCTTCGGCGGTCGCATCGTGCACGCCAAGCAGATCATGCACGGCAAGACGTCGATGATTCACCACAAGGACACGGGCGTATTCACGGGCCTGGAGAACCCCTTCGAGGCCACACGCTATCATTCGCTGGTGATCGAGACAGACAGCCTGCCGGACTGTCTGGAGATCACCGCCTGGACCGAGACGCCCGAGGGCGAGTTCGATGAGATCATGGGCGTGCGCCACAAGGATCTAGCGGTGGAAGGGGTGCAGTTCCACCCCGAGTCCATCCTCACCCGGCAGGGCCACGAGTTGTTGCGGAATTTTCTGGATACGAGTATTTGACGCAGAGGTCGCGGAGCCGTAGAGGCGCGGAGAAAAAAATGATTTCTCTCTGTGTCTCTGCGGCTCCGTGAACTCCGTGTTTCTTCACGAGGAGCCTGACCATGGACATGCCACAAGCCATCCGCGCGGTCACCGAGCGCCGCGATCTGAGCCGTGACGAGATGCGCTCGGTGATGAACAGCATCATGACCGGTGCCGCCACACCGGCACAGATCGGCGGCTTTCTCATCGGCCTGCGCATGAAGGGCGAGACCATCGACGAAATCACCGCCGCGGCCGAGGTGATGCGTGAGCTGGCCACCCCGGTGGTGGTGCAAGGCGAACACGTGGTCGATATCGTCGGCACCGGTGGAGATGGCAGCAGTACCTTCAATATCTCCACCGCGAGTTGTTTCGTGGTGGCCGCCGCCGGTGGCAAGGTGGCCAAGCACGGCAACCGCTCGGTCTCCAGCAAGTCCGGCAGTGCCGATCTGCTGGAGGCCGCGGGCGTGAAGCTTGACCTCTCACCGGAACAGGTGGCGCAGTGCGTCGAACAGGTGGGCGTGGGCTTCATGTTCGCCCCCAGGCATCACGGCGCCATGAAGCACGCCATCGGCCCGCGCAAGGAGATGGGCGTGCGTACCATCTTCAACGTGCTCGGCCCGTTGACCAATCCGGCAGGTGCCCCCAATCAGTTGCTGGGGGTGTTCAGCCGTGAGTTGGTGGAACCATTGGCCCGAGTACTGGCCAACCTGGGCAGCGAGCATGTGCTGGTGGTACACGCCGAAGACGGCATGGACGAGATCAGTATCGCCGCCCCCACCTTCGTCGCCGAACTGAAGGATGGCGAGGTGTCCACCTACACCATCACGCCCGAGGATTTTGGCCTCGCCCGTGGCGATCTCGCCTCACTGAAAGTGGCGGACGCCGAACAATCGCTGCAAGTGGTGAAGTCCGTGTTGGAGAATCAGCCCGGACCGGCCCGCGATATCGTGCAACTCAATGCCGGCGCGGCCTTGTATGCCGCTGGTCTGGCCGACACCTTGGCGGCAGGGGTGAAAAAGGCCGGTGAGGTCATCGCCAGCGGTGCCGCAAGTGACAAGCTGGAGCAGCTGGTCGCGGTGTCAAACCAGATATAGCGAGCACAGGGGGCGTGCTAGATGTCTAGGCCGTAACGCCCTTCTGCTACTCCCTGCGCTACTCAGCTGTAATACACCTCCCTCGATGGAAGCCTCATGACCGATACCCCCGATATCCTGAAGAAGATCATCGCCCGCAAGCACGACGAGATCGCCGCTGGCCAGGCACAAGTGAGCCAGGAAGAGATGGCCGAACGTGCCCAGAGGGCCGATGCCTGTCGGGGCTTCGTCGATGCCCTGCGGAAGCGGCTCGATGCCGGCGATGCGGGGGTCATCGCCGAGATCAAGAAGGCCTCACCGAGCAAGGGTGTGATCCGCGAGGACTTTCACCCGGCCGAGATCGCGGCCTCTTATGCCCGCAGCGGTGCTGCCTGCCTCTCGGTGCTCACGGACCGCGACTTTTTCCAGGGCAGCAATGCCTACCTGGAGCAGGCCCGTGCGGCCTGTGCACTGCCGGTAATCCGCAAGGATTTCATCATCGACGACTACCAGGTGTACGAGGCGCGAGCCATCGGTGCCGACTGCATCCTGCTCATCGCCGCGGCACTGGATGATGCCAGCATGGCCCGGCTGGCCGCGCTGGCATCCGAATTGGGCATGGACGTGCTGATAGAGGTGCACGACGCACAGGAGTTGCAGCGCACCCTCCCGCTAGGCCTCCCTTTGGTGGGGATCAACAATCGCAATCTGCGCACCTTCGAAGTCAGTTTGAATACCACCCTGGATCTGTTGCCGCAGATCCCCGAGGACCGTATCGTGGTCACCGAGAGTGGCATTCACTGTGCCGAAGACGTGAGCCTCATGCGACGCCATGGCGTCAACGCCTTTCTGGTCGGTGAGGCCTTCATGCGTGCCGAAGATCCTGGAATGCGCTTGGCCGAGCTGTTCCAGCTGCGTCGAGTGGAAGACTAGGGGGGACGGCTGGCACCAAGGTGTGCCTTGGCTTCGCCCGTTTTTCAGCGTGGCCGGTCTTTGAGGCTTGTCTTCAGTCTTTCTGGGAATCTTGCGAGGCCCGTAAAATCGTCGTTCTGATGATCAGGTATCCCGAAGCAACCGACATGATGATCGTACCGCACATGGCGCCATAGGCCGCGCCTGCGATGGCCGGGCGCCAGCCGGGCTTCAGTTGGTTGGTCTGACTGTTCCAGGTATCGTAAAAAAAACAATAGGCCTTGGAAGACATGCCGAGCTGGGCATCCAAGAACCACACTAGGCTGGTGAGCAAAACCCCGACGGCAAGCACGGTGGCCAGCGTGATATAGGCTATGCGATTCATGCGTTGGCGATAACTGGCCACTTCGAACAAGAGATAGAAGCCCACGGCGAGGAATACGGAAATAGCCGAGGTGGATATCTGAATGAAGGGGCGTCCATCACTGGCACTGAAGATGATCGGACACAGCCAGGCGCCGATCATGGCTCCAAAGATCCCCCCAAACAGCAGGCCCGATGGATAGGGATGAGACAAGGTTTTGAAGAAGGTCCCGCGTCGTGCCAGCCGGGTCATGAATCTGTGCCAGCGCGGAAATGACAACCCCACTATCGTGCCGAGTATCATGCCCACCAGTATA
>JANTGX010000147.1 GCA_024762755.1 Gammaproteobacteria bacterium | reverse complement strand
CCCGCCTTCTTGGCCTTCTTCAACTTCTTCTTGAGACGCTTGAGTTTTGACTTGTCCTTGGCGATCCGCGCCTTGCGCTCGTCGATGGCCTTCTTCAGCTTCTTTACCTTCTTCTTTGCAGACATGTTTTGATCCTCTGTGGTTTCGGGACGGCCTCGTGCCGCCTCGGAAGCTCTGACGAATTCTGGCGCGAATAGACTGCAATGCAATATTCCCGCTGCAAGGCACCAACCGTTCAGAGACCGCCTGTAGCCTATACCTCCCTCGTGTTATTCTCCAACTCCGACCTGCAAGCTGTGAGTCTGCCCCATGCCTCGTCCCCTGTTGGCCCTGATCCTCATCCTGGCTATCGCCGCCGGCCTCTGGTACTGGAACGCCAACGGCACAGAACCCACCGACGCATCTCACCTCACCCTTTATGGCAATGTGGAGATCCGCGAGGCGCGTCTGGCCTTCAACGGCAGTGAACACCTGGCCCAGATCCTGGTGGAGGAAGGCGACCGGGTAAAGGCGGACCAGGTCCTGGCTCGCCTGGACACTGATCTGCTCAGACTGGCACTGGAACAGGCCAAGGCGCAGGTGCAGGCCCGGCAGGCCCAGCTGGAGAAGCTGCTCGCCGGGTCGCGCCCCGAAGAGATCGCCGCCGCAGAGGCCAAGGTCGCGGCCGCTCAGGCACGGGCACGCGCCGCGCGCGATACCTGGCATCGGCTGCAGTCACTGGTCAAGCGCAAGCTCACCTCGGCCGAGGAGGTGGAACTGGCACACGCCAACGCCGAGGCCGCCGAATCTGAATTGAATGCCGCGCGCCAGGACCTGAAACTGCTGCAGATCGGGCCCCGTGTCGAAGATATCGCCGCGGCACGCGCTGAAGCCGCCGCTGCCCGCGCGTCAATGGCATTGGCCGCACAGCGACTGGCGGACGCGGTTCTCAAAGCGCCCTACGACGGCGTGGTGCGCGATCGCCTCGCCGAGCCCGGTGATTTCGTCACCCCACAGAACCCGGTGCTCAGCCTGGCGCGTAGCTCACCCGTCTGGGTACGCGCCTATCTGCCCGAGCGCGAGCTGGGGCGAGTCAAGCCGGGCATGGCGGCATTCATACGTACCGACAGTTTCCCCGGCAAGGACTACCAGGGCTGGGTGGGCTTCATCTCCCCCACCGCCGAGTTCACCCCCAAGAACGTCGAAACACCCGAACTGCGTACCCGCCTGGTATACGAGACGCGCGTCTTTGCCTGCAATCCCCAGGGTGAACTACGCTTGGGGATGCCGGCCACCGTGGAGCTGGATCTGCAACAGCCCGCCGAGGCCGGACCGCAAGGCCCCGAACGCTGCGCCCGGTGATATGGGAGACCTGGTCCTGCAACTGCAGGGGGTTGTCCGTCGCTTCGGCAGCGGTGAAGCGACGACAACCGCCCTGGACGGCGTCGACCTCGCGGTACGCCAGGGCGAAGTCACCGGCCTGATCGGCCCGGACGGTGCCGGCAAGACCACCCTGATGCGGCTCGCTGCGGCGCTGCTGCTGCCCGATGAAGGGCATATCGAGGTACTGGGGGTCGATGCGGTGGCCGAGCCGGTGGCAGTGCAGTCGCGTATCGGCTACATGCCGCAGCGTTTCGGCCTGTACGAGGACCTGAGCGTGCAGGAGAACCTGGACCTGTACGCCGACCTGCAGGGCCTGCCGTCTGCGCGGCGCGCGGCGCGCTACGACGAATTGATGCACATGACCGGCCTGGCGCCCTTCCGCAAGCGCCTGGCCGGCAAGCTCTCCGGCGGCATGAAGCAGAAACTGGGGCTCGCCTGCGCGCTGTTGCGCGAACCCGAACTGTTGCTGCTGGACGAGCCCACGGTCGGCGTGGACCCGGTGTCACGGCGCGAACTGTGGCAAATCGTCTACCGCCAGGTGCGGGACCACGGCATGAGCGTGCTGCTGAGTACCGCCTATCTGGACGAGGCCGAGCGCTGCGACCGGGTCGCACTGCTGCATCAGGGACGGCTGCTGGGTATCGACTGTCCGGCCGTTTTCAGCGAGCCGCTGAAGGGTGACTGCTTCGTCCTGGAGGTACCGCCGGGGGTTTCTGCACGGCGCCTGCAGCGCGACCTACAGGCACAGGCTGCGATCGCCGACGCCCTGGTGGAGGGAGAGCATCTCCGGGTCGTTCGCTGGCCGGACCAACCCCTGCCCACCGACCTGTTGGGCGCGCAAGGGCCCGCCCTCGACTTCCAGCCGGTGACACCACGCTTCGAGGACGCCTTCATCCGGTTGCTGCGCTCACCGGACGAGCAGCCACCCCAGATGCCGCAGCTCGAGCCAGCGAGCGCGGACGCAAGGGACGAGGTGGTCATTCGTGCCGATCATGTGGTAAGGCGTTTCGGTGACTTCGTGGCGGTGAAGGGAATCAGCTTCGAGGTCCGACAGGGCGAGGTCTTCGGCCTGCTGGGCGCCAACGGCGCCGGCAAGTCCACCACTTTCCGCATGCTCTGCGGCCTGTTGCCGGCGAGTGACGGGCACCTCTCGGTGGCCGGGCACGACCTGCGCCATGCCGCCGCCCAGGCACGCGCCCGCATTGGCTACATGGCGCAGAAGTTCTCCCTGTACGCCAATCTCACGGTGTTGCAGAATCTGCGCTTCTTCGCCGCCGCCTATGGCCTGCATGGCAAACGCCAGAGCGAGCGGGTCGATTGGGCGCTGGACAACTTCGAGCTGCGGCCGCTGGCGCGGCGCAACACCGGGGAGCTGTCGCTGGGCCACAAGCAGCGCCTGGCCTTTGCCGCCGCGCTGATGCACGAGCCGCAGATCCTGTTCCTGGACGAGCCCACCTCGGGCGTCGACCCGATCGCGCGGCGCGAATTCTGGGCCCGCACCAACGCCCTCGCCGAGGCGGGCATCACCGTTCTGGTCACGACCCATTTCATGGAGGAGGCCAACTACTGCGACCGCCTGGTGATCATGGCCGAGGGCGAGGTGCTGGCCGAAGGGACGCCGCGCGAGATCCGCGAGGGAGAGCGTGATCCGCAACACCCCGTGCCGTCCATGGAGGATGCCTTCATCGCGCTGGTCTCTCGACGGGAGGCCGCCGCATGAACCTGCCTGGAAGAGACAGCAGGCGGCGCCTGCACGGCATGGTGCGCAAGGAATGGCTGCAGATCCTGCGTGACCCTTCCAGCATCGCCATTGCGTTCGTTCTTCCGGTGGTGCTGCTGTTCCTGTTCGGCTATGGGGTTTCGCTGGACGCCAAGGACATCCGTCTGGGACTGGTGATCGAGCACATGGACGACCAGAGTCGAGACCTCGCCGGTGCCTTCGTGCGCTCTCGCTTCTTTCAGCCCCATTACTACCGAGACATTCAACCAGCTCAGCAGGCGCTCACCGAGCGGCGCCTGGATGGCATCATCTGGCTGCGCAACAACTTCAGCCGACGGCTCCAACAACCCGGCCCCGCCCCTATCGGGGTGCTGGTCAACGGTATCGATGCCAACCAGGCACGCATCACCGGCGGCTACATCCAGGGTGTCTGGTTCGGGTGGCTGGAAAAATATGCCCGCGCCCAGGGTCACAAACTCGACGCACCTGTACAACTCGAGCAACGGGTGTGGTTCAACCCGGCGGTAAACAGCCGCTATTTTCTGGTACCCGGCCTGATTGCCATCATCATGACCCTGATCGGCTCGCTGCTTACCTCGATGGTGATCGCACGCGAATGGGAACGCGGCACCATGGAGGCGATGATGGCCACCCCGCTGCGTATCCCCGAGGTGCTGGCCGGCAAGCTGATTCCCTATTTCGTATTGGGCATGTTCGGCATGCTGTTGACGGTCGCCCTGGCGCTATGGCTGTTCCAGGTACCGCTGCACGGGTCCTTTGCCACGTTGTTTCTGGCGAGCGCCCTGTTCATGCTGGTGGCACTGGCGATGGGCCTGCTGATCTCCATCGTGGCCAAGAACCAGTTCGTGGCCGGACAGATCGCCATCATCGTGACCTTCCTGCCAGCCTTCATCCTCTCGGGTTTCATCTTCGACATCGGCTCGATGCCCGCGCCCATCCAGGTGATCACCTACCTGGTGCCGGCCCGCTACTTCGTGGCCATTGCACAGACCCTGTTTCTGGCCGGGGACATCTGGCCGGTGATCCTGCCCAACCTGGGCGCCATGGCATTGATGCTGCTGATCTTTATGGCCATCATCCGGCGCAAGGCGAACAAGCGCATCGCATGAACGCACTACTGCAACTGCTGGCGCTGATCCGCAAGGAGTTTCTCGCGCTGCTGCGCGACCCCCGCAGCCGTTTCGTCCTTATAGGGCCACCCATTATCCAATTGCTGGTATTCGGTTACGGCGCCACTTTCGACCTCAACGACGTACCGGTGGCGGTATACAACCCCGATCGCGGGGCCCTGTCACGGCAACTTCTGGCACGCGTCGAGGGCTCTCCCGCCTTCCACCTGATAGGCGAAGTCGAGTCGGAAGGCCACCTACGTCGGTTGGTCGACGAGCGCAAGGCGATGCTGGCCTTGAGCTTTCGTTCCGACTTCTCGCGCAACTTAGAACAGGGGCGCAGCGCGCCGCTGCAGGCGATACTCGATGGGCGCAACTCGAATAGCGCCTTGATTGCGCTGGGCTATCTACGCAACATCCTGATCGAGTTCGACCAGGAGGTGGCTGCGCGTCACAATGGGCCGCCGCTACCGGCCGTGCTGAAGGTGCGCGCCTGGCACAATGCAAACCTGGCGTCGCGCTGGTTCATCGTGCCCGGCATCGTCGGCCTCCTGTTGCTGGTGGTGACCCTGGTGGTGACCGCCCTGTCGATCGCCCGGGAACGCGAGGCCGGGACCTTCGACCAACTGCTGGTGACTCCCCTGAACCCGTGGCAGATCCTCGTGGGAAAGTCTGTGCCAGGACTCCTGATAGGCCTGCTGGAAGCAACCTTCATCATCGCGGTGGCTGTGCTGTGGTTTGAAGTACCATTGCGCGGGAGCCTCGGCGCTCTCTACTTCGGACTGCTGTTATTCCTGCTTTCGATAGTGGGCGTGGGACTGATGATCTCCGCGATATCGGTCACCCAGCAACAGGCACTGCTAGGCGCCTTCCTGTTCCTGATCCCGGCGGTCATCCTCTCTGGTTTCGCCACCCCCATCGCCAATATGCCCGAGGTGGTGCAATGGCTGAGTTACCTCGATCCGTTGCGCTACGCCTTGGTGATAGTGCGCAGCGTGTTCCTGGAAGGCGCCGATGCCAGCCTGCTGCTGCACCAATACTGGCCCATGGCCCTGATCGGCGGCATCAGCCTGCTCGCCGCCGACTGGCTGGCACGGCACCGGATGTACTGAATGATTAGAACAAAAAGTCAAGGGCCAGCAGCACGCAGACCATTGCATGGGTCATGATGGTCAGCGGAATCGCTGGCATCAGCCTTCCCTTCCAGGCGGCCGAGGCGGCAACGCCGGCAGGAATCGCGGCCAGCAACACCGGGGCGGCGGCGTCGGGCAGAGGCGCGGCGAGGATCGCCAGGAACCCCGCCACGAACCACAGGCCATGCAGGCGCAGGGCGAGCCGCTCTCCCAGTCGCGCCGGAAGCGTAAGTTTGCCCGCGCAGCGATCGGCCTCGATGTCGGGCACCGAGTTGACCCACAGGATGGCGGCAACGAAACAGCCGATCGCCAAGCCGAGCCAGAGCGCCACGGGATCGAGTACACCGGTCAGGGCATATAGGGTGCCGACCACCGGCAGGACACCGAAGCAGGTGGCGATGACGATGTCGCCAAGTCCATGACAGGAAAGGCAGGGGGGCGCCGAGTAGAACCAGGCCAGCAGCACGCCTGTCAGGCCGATCAGCCAGATCCATGGCCCCGAGTTCAGCGCCACCACCAGCCCCGCTGCCACGCCCGCACCCAGCAGCCCGA
>JANTGX010000146.1 GCA_024762755.1 Gammaproteobacteria bacterium | reverse complement strand
AGGCGGTCTGCGCCGTGATGCGCAAACTCCTGCATGCCATCCATGGCATGTGGCGGCAGGATGCCGTGTTCGATCCCGCGCGTTTCTATACCCCCGCTGAGGCGAATGCGTGATAGATCTGTTTTATGGATGGGAGGCATAGGGGACTTGTGCGGGAACAGAGTATCTCCAATAACGAGACACTCCTCAATTCATAACCCATATTTGACCGGCAATGCCGGCAGTGATCACGGAATGACCATGACCGACGCTTCCACCCTCGGAAATCTGTGCCATGGTATTATTAGGTAATACCCTGGAATACTGAGGATTTGAGAATGGCAACGTCAGTCAAAATCGATGATGACCTGAAAAGCCGCATTCAACAGCTAGCAAGCGCGCGGCGTCGTTCAGCACACTGGATTATGCGCGAGGCGATCGCGCAGTACGTTGAGCGCGAAGAAAGTCGAGAAGCGCTAAAACGTGACACGCAGAAGGCGTGGGAGGATTTTCAAGCAACCGGCCAGCACGCAACCGCTGAGGAAGTTGAGAAGTGGCTTGCCAGTTGGGGAACCGAAGAAGAGCTCCCGCCTCCTAAATGCCACGAGTGATATTCTCACCGGCCGCGATCCGGGATCTCGAAGGGATCCGGGCTTTCCTGCGCCCCAAGAATCCATCGGCTGCCAAGCGCGCGGGTGAGGCAATCATCCAGGGAGTACAAGCGCTCGGTGCACATCCCCAGATGGGGCATCTTGTCGAAGACCTGCCCGAGCAGTACCGGGAATGGCTCGTTGACTTCGGCGATAGTGGCTACGTGGCCCGATACCGCATCGACAACGACACCGTGACCATCCTGGCAGTGCGGCATCAGAAGGAGGCGGGTTACAGATAAAATTGGCCACCACGGATGACGTGCATGCGAGGCGCCAGGAAACAGGACTATACTGAATTTACAAAGGACTGAACGAAGAGAGCGCGACCATGATGATGACACTGATGATTCTGGCCCCGCCATTGGCGGCCGTCGGCATGATGCTGTGGCTGCGGCACGCCCGCCAGACCAGCGGTCACCGCTGGATAGGCCACTGGCTGGCTACCCTGCTGCCGGTCGGGCTGCTGGTGGCCCTCACCCCCATTGCCAGCTATATCCCGGACGCCCTGTTCGCGATCCCGCTCGCCCTGGGCGCGATGGGCGCGGCCGCCTTCGCCGGCGGCGGCCTGTACCTGGCGGTCAGCGCCCTCGCTGCCTCTGAGACTGTGCAGGCAGCCGGGGTATCGGCGGTCGATTCTTTCCGTGAAGCGGTGAATTCGACGAGTTGGACAAAGGATGAAATCTACTATTACCACCATTATTGGCATAAGGGTGATGATAACGATGACTACGCGCCTTCAGAGACCGAGCAACGGAGTTGGTTTGGTTAGCTATTAATTACCTCTTACTTCCTGAGCCGCCCACTTTGTCGCTAACACGGTCGATCTTGGACATATCGGCACTTCCCACCTTCGCAATCCTCTGCCCCGCCATCGCCAACATCGCCAGCAGTAACGATGGCGCCACCACATAGAGCGTCGTCAACACCATATCCAGCAACAGGCGCTCGATGCCCATGGTGAAGATGGAGCCGAGGAAGGTGGCGTCGGGAAACATGGCGACGAACAGTTGCGAGTCGAGGTAGTCGGCCAGGGCCCACAGCGGCGTGAAGAAGCGGATGGCCAGGATCAGGAACAAGGCCGTGATCACGGCCTCCACGTCGTATTCCGAGACCACCAGGTAGATCAGCAGCAGCGCATAGATCATCATCAGGAGCACGGCCTGGATCATGGGCGTCGCGGTCTTGATCACGAACATGGTGGTATAGAAACCGGAGAAGGCGTTGGCCACCTGTAGCGCCGTTCCACTGGCCGCTGCTGTCGCTGCAGCACCGGAGTCGATGCCCCCGCGCCGATCGCCGCCGTCCCCACGCCCTTGGAGATGTTTTGCTACACTCATTCGGGTCCATCGCGCCTAGTTTGTCGGAGCCACCCATGATGCGCGGGGCGGTCAGGCCGCCGACACGGTCTGGCTATCTGTCATCACTGTATGGCGATAAACGCAAGGAGGAACTGCTAGCTTTGCCCATTGCGCGAGCAGCCGCTGGCCCGGCCTCGAAGCCTACGCGCAGGGCGCCCAAGGTGGGCCAGCGCCGCGGGCTGTTTTTACCCCATTGCGTCCGATGTTGTCGCCAGCCACAGACGAGGCGCAGGGGAAGGCCGGGCGGGCGATCGTCCGGCCTTGTTTTTGGACGCAGCCCTGCTGCCCCTATCAGTCCCTGCTGTACCAGTCGGAATCCCGGATATCTTTGCCCTTGGGGTCGGCAACCGTCGACTCTGCTGCATCATTCCTCCGGGGCGCAATGACGACGGGCAACGCGGTGGCACCTTAACGCTCACATCTTGAAAACAAGAAAACCGCCGGCACCCAACAGAACCACGCCTGTTGCCCGACGCAGGCTGCGGGCGCCACGACCTTCCCCGGCGAGCGCCGCCACCTTCACCCCCGCCAGCGCATAGGCCAGCTTGACGCCGCCGACGGCCAACACGGTCACGCACACGATAGCCAGCACATCGCCCATGGCCAGGGTGTTAACGTCGGCGAGCTGCGGAAACAGGCTGGCGTAGAAGAGGAGCACCTTGAGGCCGCCCAGCACGATGCCCGCGCCGGCGGCGATGCCGTGGGCCACGCCGCGGGTGGCAGCACGGGTCACCACCAGGGCCACACTCGCGCTGGGCACGGCCGCCAATGCCGCCATGAGCATGAACAGGGTGATGATCTCGCTAGGCGTCATCCTCGAACCCGGGCTGTGAGTTTGTGTGGTGGCACCCGCGGGTGCCGCGTCCGAGCCTACGCGCCGCGCCGCCGGATCGGCAAGCCGGTACGCCTTCCCAATGCCTTGCCGCGAACGTGCGGCTCGGTGGAACAACGGATCTCTCAGGTCACCGGATGGGCGGTGATCCGCCAGTCCTCCCCCACCGCGCGCACGTCGTCTATCTGTAGTTGGATGCGTTGATCCATATGCTCCAGCCCCGGCAGGTGGAACAGGCCACGGGCGGCATCGCCCATGACGTGTGGGGCGAGGTAGACGATGAGTTGGTCCACCAGTCCGGCGGCGAGCAGGGCACCGTTGAGGGTGGGGCCGGCCTCGGTCATGACTTCATTGACCGCTTCTCGGCCGAGCAGGTCGAGCACGGCGGCGAGGTCCAACTGCCCGCCCTGGGCGGGCAGGCGGTGCAACTCGGCGCCGGCGGCGGCGAGGGCGGCGGCGCGTTGGGCGTCGGCGTCTTCGTGGGTGCAGACCAGTGTGCGACCGGGCTGGCTCAGCAGACGGGCCGTGGGGGGTAGGCGTAGGTGGCTGTCGAGGATCACGCGCAGGGGCTGTTCGACGGGCTCATCCGTGTCCAGGCGGGCATTCAGGGCGGGGTCGTCGGCGAGCACGGTGCCGATGCCGGTGAGTATGGCGCTGCTGCGCGCGCGCAGGCGGTGGACGTCGGCGCGCGCGGCGGGGCCGGTGATCCAGCGGCTCTCACCGGAGGCCATGGCGGTGCGGCCGTCCAGGCTCATGGCGAGTTTGCTGCGTAGCCAGGGGCGACCGCTGCGCATGCGTTTGACGAAGCCGGGGTTGAGTGCCTCGGCCTGGCCCTGCAGGAGGCCGGCCTCGGTGACGATGCCGGCGGCGCGCAGACGCGCGAGACCCTGCCCGGCCACTTGCGGGTTGGGGTCCTGCATGGCGGCGACCACGCGCCGCACACCGGCCTCGATCAGGGCATCGGCACACGGCGGGGTACGGCCCTGGTGGCTACAGGGCTCGAGGGTGACGTAGGCGGTGGCGCCGCGGGCCTGTTCACCGGCGGCTCGCAGGGCATTGATCTCGGCGTGGGCCTCGCCGGCACGGGCGTGCCAGCCTTCGCCGACGACCGCACCGTCGCGCACCAGTACGCAGCCGACCCGCGGATTGGGGTCGGTGGTGTACTGGCCCCGCTCGGCCAATTGCAGGGCGCGGGCCATGTGGCGGTGGTCGTCGGCGCTGAAGCCCGAGCTAGTCATCGTCGTCTTTGATGAGGGGTATCTGGGTGCGCTTCTGTTCGGGGGTGGGCACCCGTTCGAGGCGTTCTATCTCCTCGCGGAAGGCGTTGACGTCTTCGAAGCTGCGGTACACCGAGGCGAAGCGCACGTAGGCCACTTGGTCGAGATCACGCAGTTCGTCCATGACCCATTCGCCGACGAGGCGCGCCGGGACTTCGCGGTCCCCGGTGGCCCGCAGGTGTTTCTTGATGCGGTCGATGGCGGATTCGATGTGTTCCGCCGCGACGGGGCGCTTCTCCAGCGCGCGGGTGAGGCCGGCACGCAGCTTTTCCTCGTTGAAGGGTTCGCGGCGGCCGTCGCTCTTCACCAACTTGGGCATCACCAATTCGGCGGTCTCGAAGGTGGTGAATCGCTCGTGGCAGGTCAGGCACTCACGCCGGCGGCGCACCACGTAGCCTTCGTTGGCCAGACGCGAATCGATGACCTTGGTGTCTTCGGCGTCGCAGAAGGGACAGTGCATGGTGAATCGACCTGATAGAAAATCAAAAATGACTTGCCACAGAGGCGCGGAGTACACGGAGAAAAATACGAGAAAACACTATTTACCCTGTCATGCCGGGCGAGGCAAAGCGTAGACCCGGAATCCAGCATTTACAATCCAAGCATTCTTGATTCCGGCGTGCGGTGGATTAACGGCAAACAAGTTATTCCGATATCACACGAAGTTGTTTTCTCTGTGTTCTCCGTGTCTCTGTGGCAGAAGACCCGGAATCCAGCATTTACGATCCAAGCATCCTGGATTCCGGCATGCGGTGGATTAACAGCAAACAAGTTATTCCGATATCACACGAAGCTGTTTTCTCTGCGTTCTCCGTGTCTCTGTGGCAAATGAGGTTTACGGTTCAGCCGTAAACCGGAAAGCGCTTGCACAGGTCCAGTACCTGCGCCTTGACCCGGGCGATGGTCTCGGTGTTTTCCACGTCGTCCATGACGTCGCAGATCCAGCCGGCGAGTTCACGCGACTCGCTCTCGGTGAAGCCGCGGGTGGTCATGGCCGGGGTGCCGATACGTATGCCGCTGGTGACGAAGGGGGACTGCGGGTCGTTGGGAACGGAGTTCTTGTTCACCGTGATATTGGCGGCGCCGAGGGCGGCGTCGGCGGCCTTGCCGGTGAGCCCCTTGTCGATGAGGTCCACCAGGAACAGGTGATTGTCGGTGCCGCCGGAGACGATCTTGTAGCCGCGCTCCTGCAGGACGTCGGCCATGGCGCGGGCATTCTTCACCACCTGCTGTTGGTAGGTCTTGAACTCGGGCTCCAAGGCCTCCTTGAAGGCCACGGCCTTGCCGGCGATGACGTGCATCAGGGGACCACCCTGCAGGCCGGGGAAGACGGCGGAATTGAGCTTCTTCTCGATCTCTGGATTGGCTCGGGCGAGGATCAGGCCGCCGCGCGGGCCACGCAGGGTCTTGTGGGTGGTGGTGGTGGTGACGTCGGCGATGGCCACGGGGCTGGGGTATTCGCCGGCGGCGATGAGGCCGGCCACGTGGGCCATGTCCACCATCAGATAGGCACCCACCTCGTCGGCGATGTCGCGGAAGCGCTGCCAGTCGACCACGCGCGAATAGGCGGAGAAGCCGCCGATGATCATCTTGGGTTTGTGCTCGCGGGCCAGGGCAGCCACCTGGTCGTAGTCGATCTCGCCGGTGGCCTCGTCGAGGCCGTATTGCACGGCATGATAGAGCTTGCCGGAGGCGCTCACCTTGGCGCCGTGGGTGAGGTGGCCGCCGTGCGCCAGGCTCATGCCGAGGATGGTGTCGCCGGGCTGCAACAGGGCCAGGTAGACGGCGCCGTTGGCCTGCGAACCGGAGTGCGGCTGGACGTTGGCATA
>JANTGX010000145.1 GCA_024762755.1 Gammaproteobacteria bacterium | reverse complement strand
CGCGGGACTGACATTCGGCCGACGATGGCCGCCCATTCACATGAACAGGATACGCAGACATGCAGAAAATCATCCGACAGACTTCGGCGCTACTGAACTGGACCTGCAACCTGACGCACTTGGTGATCAGCCTGGCCCTGGTCTCGGCCACCCTTCTCATCACCGCCGTGTTCTTCCGCGACATCTACCTGGCCGTGCAGGGGCATTCGTTGATCAAGAGTTTTCTGCATGCCCTGGGCGTCCTGCTCCTGCTGTGGACCATGGTGGAGTTGATCAGCACCGAGGTCCATCACCTGCAGGGGGGTGCCGTGGACGTTGCCGTGTTCGTCGAGGTGGCGCTGGTGGTGGTGGTGCGAGAGGTCATCATGCTGCCCGTGGCGGATACGCACCCGACCTGGCAAGAGCTGGGTATGTGGACCACCGCCACGGCCCTGCTCGGCCTGACCTATTTTCTGGTGCGCCTGGGTCAGCGCCGACCCTCGACGAAGACGGGGCAGGACGACCGCGGCGTCGGGTAAGCGGCCGATCCCGCCGCCCGCCGCTGATTAGGCGAAACGCAGCGTGACCCGCAGGCCGGGGTGTTCGTCGTCCAGTTCCAGCATGGCCCCGTGCAGGTCCACGACGGCCTTGACCAGGCTCAGGCCCAGGCCATTGCCCGGCGTACTGCGGGCGTGGTCGAGTCGAACGAAGCGCTGCAGGACCTTGGCCCGCTGTTCCTGTGGGATGCCGGGTCCGTCGTCACTGATGCGGATCTGTGTTTGACCCGCTTCCCGCCCAGCCCACAGCCGGATGGTGCCCTGGGCCTGGGTGTATTTGATGGCGTTATCCAACAGGTTGCTGACGGCCTGGGCCAGCAGCTGGCGATTGCCTTCGACGTGCAGGCCGGGCGCGATGTCCAGGCGCAGTTGCCTGCCCTGTTCCTCGGTCAGGTCGCGATAGAGCGTACCGATCTCGTCGAGCAGGGCGGAGAGGTCCACCGGCCCCCATTCGCCCCGGAAGCTCCCGGTCTCGGCCTGTGCGATCTCGAGCAGGGCGTTGAAGGTGCGCATGAGTTCGTCGGTATCCTGGATGGTCTCTTCCATGGCCTGGCGGTATTCGGCATTGTCTCTCGCCTCCAGCAGGGTGACCTCGATGCGGTTGCGCATGCGGGCCAGGGGCCGGCGCAGGTCGTGGGCGACATTGTCCGTCACCTGCCGCATGCCGGCCAGCAGGCCTTCGATACGCGCCAGCATGCTGTTGAGGTAACCGGCGAGTTCATCGAATTCGTCGTCTTGCCCGGTGATGGGTACGCGGCGTGAGAGGTCGCCCTCGGTCACCTTTTGCGCGGTGACGTTGATGGGCTCGATCCTGGCGAGCAGGGTGCGCCCCAGGCGCCAGCCCATGACCAGGGCGAGGCCGGAGGAGAGGATGAGGATGCCGGCCATGGTGGCGAGGGCGAATTCCTGCAGGTCCTCGGCCTCGTGCGCGGCCTGCGGGGCAATGAGCAATCGGCTGCCGTCGTCCAGGGTCAGCGCGATCATGGGCCAATAGCCGTCCTGGTCTGCCTGGATCCCGCTGATCAGGTCTTCCTCGACCCACAGGGTGTGGACTTGCCCGTCGGCCTCCAGCCCGGCTGGCCAGGCCCGCAGGTTGCCGGCTTTTCGCTCGGCGTCGGGGCCCAGTAAGAGGTAGTAACGGTGGGTTTCTCCCTGGATCTCGCTTTGCGCCTGCAGCAGCGCCTCGAGCCGTGCCCGGCCTTTCTCTCGGTCCACCTTCTGCAGGGCGTGTATCTCGGGGATCAGACTTGCGGCCAGTTGCAGCTCTACGTAGCGGCTGGTCGCCCAATAGAGGGCACCGAAGCCGAGGGCGATGAGCACGGCGTAGAACAGTGCATAGCGCATGGCCAGGCGCATGGCCGTGGTGTGCAGCGGTCTACGGTGATGCATCGAGTTTGTATCCGGTGCCGCGAAGGGTGTGCAGCAGCGGTTTGTCGAAGCCCTTGTCGATCTTGCTCCGCAGGCGGCTGATCTGGGTATCGATGACGTTGGTCTGGGGGTCGAAATGGAGATCCCAGACCTGCTCCAGGAGCATGGTGCGGGTGACCACCTGGCCGCTATGTCGCATCAGGTATTCGAGGAGACGGGACTCCCGCGGCTGAAGGCGGATGGTCCTTCCTGCCCGGGTGACCTTGCGGCTGAAGAGGTCCAGTTCCAGATCCGCCACGCGCAGATGACGGGGGCTCTCTTCCTGCTGGTTGCGCCGCGTCAGCACCTCCAGCCGGGCCAGCAGTTCGGCGAAGGCATAGGGCTTGACGAGGTAGTCGTCACCGCCGGCACGCAGGCCCTCGACCCGGTCGTCCACCTCGCCCAGGGCGCTCAGTACCAGGGCCGGGGTGGTGTCCTTGTCCGCACGCAGCATGCGGATGAGGGAGAGTCCGTCCCGCTTGGGCAGCATGCGATCGACGACGAGGATGTCGTAGCTGCCGCTCAGGGCGAGGTGGAGGCCCGTCTCGCCGTCGGCGGCGTGGTCCACCACATGCCCTGCCTCGCCGAGGCCCTTCGTCAGGTAGGCGGCGGCCGCCTGGTCGTCTTCGATGAGGAGAATTCTCATGTCGCGATATTACTGTATCCAGGCCTCGGCGAGCCTTACGGTCTGGTAAGGGGCGTCTTGGGCAGGGCGCGGACGCAATGAGGCCGCTTGTCCCAATCGAGGGTCGGCTGAATATTCCATGAACAGCTTCTGCTAAGGTAGGCGCGGGAGAACTGTGCGCCCCGCCGGGTATGTCCTGTGCGGCGCGGGTGACACGTCGTAGTTGCCGTATCCCTGTCGAAAAACCATCAAAAACGAGCGGACCATTCCGCCATCGATCAGGAGAGAGACATGCAGAAAAAGAGAGAGGGAAACCGGGGCGTGCGTAGCATATCGGCCATGGCGCGCCGCGTGGGGGGCGTGTTGTTGGCCACTGCGTTGGCAATGGGCCTGACGTCGGGCCTGGCCCAGGCCGGCGCACCGCACGAGATGGAGGAGGTGGAGGGCCCGCTGGCGATCATGGTGCTGGGCTCCGGCGGACCCGAGGCCACGGTCAAGGGCAGGGCGAGCGCGGGCTATCTGGTGTTTTGTGACGGCCAGCCCTGCCTGTTGATGGATGCCGGCGGCGGCACCTTCCAGCGCCTGGCCAAGAGCGGGGTCAACGTCAAGGATCTCGACCGGGTGCTGTTGAGCCATCTGCACATCGACCACACCAGCGACCTGTCGGCCATCATCAAGACTATCTATTTTCACAACGTCAGCGCCGGTGTGACGCGCGAAGCGCCCATCCACATCTGGGGGCCGGCGGCCAATGGCGTGCCCTTTCCCGGCAGCGACATCGCCCAGTACCCGGCCACCACCACGTATGTGGATGCCCACTACGCCATGCCCGGTGGCGTCGAGCGTTATCTCAACATCTTCACCAAGGCCATCCGCGCCGGCAACTTCGCCTACCGGGCCCACGACCTGGAGGCGAGCTGGCAGGCCGGCGGCGTACAGACCGTGCTGGAGCGGGACGGCCTGAAGGTGACCGCCATCGCGGTGAAACACGGGCCGGCACCGGCGGTGGCCTATCGCATCGACTACAAGGGGCGCAGCATCGTCTATTCCGGAGACACCAATTCGGAATCGGACAATATGATCACCCTCAGCCGCAGAGCCGACCTGTTGATCTACGACACCGCCATCATGGACGACCCGGCCAATCCCGTGATGCTGCAGCTGCACACCACGCCCACCCGCATGGGCCAGGTGGCCGCCGCGGCGCGGCCGGCGAAGTTGTTGCTTTCGCACATCACCGCGGCTACCGAGGGGCAATTCGCGGCCATAAAACGCCGCCTGCGCGAGCAGGGTTTTGATGGTCGTGTCGCCATGGCCCGCGACGGCAAGGTCTACGTTGCGGGCGATGAAGACGAGCACTGAGGGTTGGTGTGAATGGGTCACATCGGTCAAGTGCATCTCTTCACGGCAGGGAGGGGAATAAGCCCCCGGGGTAATAAGTCGCAGGCGTATACCCGAGGGTGAGGCTAAGTTGTAACCGTGTCGGCGGCAAAGGTCGCCCACTGACGTGCAGACAGGATGCTTCAGCGGAACATTCCTCCCGTCGACACGACAACCGACACCTCACCCATGGAGAATCGACATGACAAGGAAAGCCCTCCCGATATTGGCCGGCCTGCTGATGGCCGCCAGCGGCATCGTCCATGCTGAATGCCCCCTCACCCTGCCGCAAGACCAACTCATCGAATGCCTGACCATCGAAGGCGCCGGTGAAGACTATGCGGAATACCGGCAGAACCTCCGCGAGGAACTGGCCGAGATGGAAGCAGCAGCCCTGGAGGCAGAATCGAATAGAGACGATCTGTTCGTAGATGCCGCGAAGTAAACGACAGGGGCGCCAGGTGGCCTGGTGCCCCTTGTCTTCATCGAAATGGAAATTCAATAGGGCATGAGTCTCGAGCCGCGTCGCGTAATCAGGTGTACAACCCGAGGCAGCGGTGCCGGTGTCAATGAGCAAGGCCCTGATCAGGAGATCGCTGAAATGATTAAACAGACTATGGCGTTGTTTTTCACTGCCGGTATGCTCATGTCGACCACGCTGCCCGCCGATGTGGTGCGTCGGTGCGATGCGCAATATATGTGGCAAACCACGGGGGGGTCCATCGGGCCGATCCCCTTCGGCGGATTCAGTGCAAAAGGGAATTGTGGCTCCGGCGCAGTGGCAGACCGCTGCCGAAAACGTGCGCGTGCCGCAGCGGTGCAGTGCATGAAGACCCAGTGGGAAAAGCGCTGGAGACACCACCCCAGGAAGCCCAATGGAAAACCCAACGGCGCCTTCGATGCCGGGCCACCGGAGGCGTGCCTGGGCGCGGCGAAGGTCGAGAACTACAGCCTGTCAGCAAGCTGTGTGACCGAACGGAAAACCGGGCAGCATCCAAACCGAGACGTGATTTGTGACCGGGATGCGCATTCGAACAACATCAAGAAAAGAATACGGCTCGCCACTGCAGGCGATATCAAATCGAGGCTGGAGGCAGAGGTCTGCTGTTTGTATGAACAGGGTGCGTACCAGTATCCCGACAACAAGAATGTCCACGTTCGCCTGATCGCGCGAACGAAGAGCAGTAGTGGAAATCCCATGTGCAGTAGCAGTGATGTCTTGTCCTCTGACTACAAGATCAACTGCAGCAAGGTTCGCAGGCGGTATTGCATGTAGGCGAAGAGACGGGCCGGGAATGCTTCCCAGTCGCGGGTCCTCGCCAATGGCATCGAGCCTTGGAGAGAGGCCCGCTGCTTTCACCGGCGCCGGCTGTCCACCAAACCCTTGCACACACAGACAGGCAAAGGAGCCAGCATGAAACAGGCACACCCCTACTGGAATCCACTGTCCGCAGAGGCCGCGGAGCACTGGCAGCCCATCGAGGGCATGGCGGACCTGGCGGAGGAACTGACCCTGGCCCAGGACGCAAAGAACGGCGACTACACCCGCCTGACGCGCTTTCTCCCCGGCGCCGACACGGCGGCCTTCGGTGTCAAGTCCCACGATTACCCGGAGGAGATCTTCGTGGTCTCCGGCCGCTTGTACGATGCCGCTGTCGGGCGCTGGCTGGTGGCCGGGGACTATGTCAGCCGGCCACCCGGCGAGCCCCACGGGCCCTTTCGCAGCGAGGAGGGTTGTGTGGTGCTGGAGATTTCCTGCCCCAGCCAGGGCCGTTGAGTGGCGGGGTGGGCATCAGTTATCGCCCGGCGTGGGCGCCTGCCAGCGGGCTAGGCGCTCGCGCATGCGCCGGGTATGGCTGCCCTCCCAGTAGACCCGGCCGCAGCCAGGGCAGTGACGCAGGCTCTCGGGATCAATGTCGTCGGGGATCTCGGCACCGGGCGGGACGCCCGGGCGCAGCGGGGTGTTGCAGACCAGGCAGCGGCTGAAGGGCTTGTACA